>DAOVUP010000238.1 GCA_030632525.1 Desulfobacteraceae bacterium
AGTATAGGCGACATAGCAGGGGGAGCAATCTTCAGCTTTATCCTGGTTTATCTGCTGAAGCCCTTCCCCATTATTGCTGTCACCTCTTCCCTATTGATATTAGTGGCCTTCCTGCTCCTGGTTAAGCAAAGGCAATACCCCCTTTTGGTGGGAGCCCTTATCGTGGGTTCAGGTTTTTACCTCTTTTCAACCAACAGCCGTTTTGAAACGTTTACCCTCTCCGGACAGTACGGCGATATTGTCCATTATCTTGAGTCTCCGTACGGAAGGATCGTGATAACAAAAGAAGGGTCTCAACATACCTTCTGGGAATCGGGTCTTCCCCTCTATTCCGATTCAAATATCATCAACAGCGAGGAGAAGGTACATTACCCCTTATCCCAGTTAGACCGGGTAGAGACCCTGATGCTGGTTTCAGGGGGATTGGGTGAGACGCTCAAAGAGGTATCAAAATACCGGCCCGTACATGTTGACTATCTGGAACTCGATCCCCGCTTGACCGATGCAGCGCAAGATCTCGGAGTCATCAAAAAGGCCCCTTTTCTTGAAATAATCAACACTGATGCAAGACGTTATATAAAGACAACAACAAAGAAGTATGATGCCATACTGATCGACCTTCCCGATCCGAACACCTTTCAGATAAACCGCTTCTTCACCGAAGAATTTTTTTCTCTTGCAAAACGTATTCTCAAGAAGGGAGGTATTCTTTCCTTAAATCTCCAATACTCTCCCAACTATATAAGTGATATCGGAAAAAAGAAGCTCTCCACCCTTTATAACACTGCACGAATGCATTTTAAAAACGTCCTTGCTCTTCCTGGTGGACAGGCCTATTTTCTCCTGAGTGACAGGAAATTGCACTCCGATATCCCTGCACTCCTAAAGACGAAAAAGATCCCGACCTCTTATATTGAAGGGTTTTTCTATGGCAATGTGACTGCCGAAAGGATTAAACAGCTCGAAGAGAGATTAGACAGGAATGAACTGCTAAATACCGATTTCGAGCCAAGACTCATCAATATCGTATTCCAAGAGTGGTTTATCAAATACGGAACCCATCCCGGCTATTTTATTGCGATCCTGTTGGGTCTTACCCTGATCTATCTTGTCTTTATGAGAAGGGAAGAGTATGTCCTTTTTTCAACGGGATTTGCGACTATGGGGGTGGAAATGCTCATTATCTTTGCCTTTCAGGTCATTTATGGTTACGTCTATTTAAAAATCGGGGCAATTATTACTGCATTCCTTTTAGGGCTCCTCCCGGGCGCCATAGCAGGCAAGCGATGGCGTGTTAAAATAAGCCTCAAAATAGCACTTTCGGAAATTGCCATTTTGTCCTTGCTGTTTATCTTCTTTTTATGGATTTCATGTTTCAAGAGCGAGCTTCATCCGCTATACTTCCTCTCATTCTGCTTTCTCTTTTCATTTTTGTGCGGGTTTCAATTTCCTGTTGCTGCAGAAATTATCGGAGAGGAAAAAAGTCCTGCGGCTGGTTGCCTTGCCGCTGACCTTTGCGGCGCTGCTGTGGGCACGTTAGTTACTGGAACGGTCTTGATCCCCCTGTGGGGAATTAGGTTTGCGGTAGTTGTCTTGATCCTCGTGAAGATTTCGAGTATTGTGCTTTTCATGTTTGGTAGGAGAATCAGTTCATTAGAGATCGTCGAATAGTTGAGTGGTTGAGTCGTCGAGTTGGAAATGTCCAGCAGGGGGTTAGGCCGTCAATCAAATCAGGAACCTAAAATTCAGGTAAACAATATGAATTCAGATAATAACAACTCAATCCCGCCGCAGGCGGGACTCAATCCCGCCCGTCTCAGGCGGGACTCTGCCCTGATTACTCGTAAGGAATTCCTCAAATCTGCCGCCTTAGGTGCTTCGGCCTTTCTGTGCGCAGGCACAGGCTACGGGTTCTTGGGAAAAAAGAGCAGCGGGGCCGAGAGCGTAAAAGGGCACATATTCAAAGGTGATGCCCCGAAAAAACCGTGGAAGTGGTCTATCGAGGGCTTTTACTACACAACCAATGGAAAGGTTGTGCGGTGTCGTGTATGCCCGAACCGCTGCGTCCTCAATCCCGGTGACAGGAGCATATGCAGGTCAAAGGTAAATATTGGAGGGAAGCTCTACTCTCTTGCCTACGGGGACCCCTGCGCTGTTCATGTGGATCCCATTGAAAAAAAGCCCCTCTTTCACTTTTATCCCCGGTCACTCATATTTTCCATTGCCACCACCGGCTGCAATTTCAGATGTCTCAACTGCCAGAACTGGGAGATTTCCCAGAAAAAGCCGGAAGAGGTGGAACATCTTGAGCTGTTTCCGGAAGGGGTGGTGAGGGAAGCCAAAAAGAGAAAAATCCCTTCCATAGCCTATACCTATTCTGAGCCTATTACTTTCTATGAATATATGTGCGATACGGCCAAGCTGGCTAAAGAGGCGGAACTCAAGAACATATTGGTCTCGAACGGCTATATAAACCGGAAACCCCTTCTTCGCCTGTGCAAATACTTAGACGGGGCAAACGTCAATCTGAAATCGTTTGACAACAATATCTACCGATCCCTCAACGGAGGCACACTCCAGCCTGTCCTGAATACGTTCAAGACCCTTCACAGGGAAGGGGTGTGGTTTGAAATGACTACTCTTGTGGTGCCGACCTATGTGGACAAACCGGAGATGACCAAGCGTATGTGCGGTTGGATTTTGAAGGAGTTGGGGCCTGACTATCCTCTACACCTTTTGAGGTTTTTTCCACAGTACAAGCTGACACGACTTCCGGCCACGCCGATAGCCACGCTTGAAAGGCTGAGAGAGATAGCCCTTGAGGAGGGTATTCGGTACGTCTATTTGGGGAATGTGGCGGGGCATAAGGGTACTCAGACTTATTGCCATAACTGTAAGAAAGTCGTGGTTAAACGGAAGGGGTACCTGATAGAGGAACTCAATATCAAGGATTCCCGGTGCAGTTTTTGCGGGACGCGAATTCCGGGGAGATGGGCCCAGGATTGATGACTGATGATTGTTGGAGCGTAGAATTAATTAGCCGGTGTTGGCTTTCACAAAATTCTTGCAATGGTGGTGAAACATGGCCCATTGCCCCCTGTTTCCATCCCAGGATTTGACATCACATTTGCCCAGGGCATTGGGGCTGTTGTGTCCATCATTATTGTCAAAATAGCTGAAATAGCTGCACGTGGCGCAATGAATCAGCTCGCCCGGGTCAGATTTCACTTTCTTGTCACTTTTATTGTTCATTATATACCCTCATACTTTATGGTTTTGTAAAAAGCTCAATTTCTAATTTCTACTCCTACCCACCCGGTATTCAGGGACCATCAGCCCCAATATCAGCCGCAATGTCTGATAGTCAAACGGCTTAAAGGCGCCTCGATAGGCTACAACGGCCGCACACCCGCAGCGGGAACAATCGGCATTATCG
>DAOVUP010000211.1 GCA_030632525.1 Desulfobacteraceae bacterium
GCTCCGACAGAAAAGGTAAAAACAAGTATTCACTGGAAACATTTTACTTTTAACCATACATAGCAAAAGGAGAAAAACATGGCACTAATAACAACGGTTTCACCTGAAAAGGCAGAAGGACAGATCGCACAGGCCTACAAACCCTTCCTGGATACGATCGGCGTTGTCCCCAAGCCCCTTGAAATGATGAGCTCAAGCCATGTACTGCTGAAGCTTCAAGCGGAGACCATAGGCTATTTCATGCAGCACCAGACACTCGGCCTCCCCCTTCTGACATTCATCCGGCTGTTGGTTGCCGTTGAGTACGATTATGAGTTTTGTATAGGTTTTAATTCAGGGCTTCTTGAATCACAGGGGATCAATGCGGACCAGTTGTCCTCGGCTAAAACAGATCCTTCCCAGGCTCCCCTCGAAGGAAAAGATAAGGCAATGCTGCTCTTTGTATTGAAGGCGGTAAAAACCCCTGAGGCAGTTCAGCAGAATGATGTCGCCGGTTTGCGTGAACTTGGCTGGAGTGATAAGGACATCTTCGACGCGGTGGCCCATGGTATGGGAATGATCGGACCGAGTAAGATGTTCAAGGCGTTTAAGATGGGAGATTAGCACCTATTCATTCAAATCAAATCATGTTTTCGAAAGATTTGTAATATAGCTATTGTGGTCAGAATGATACGTTTTTGCGTCTTTGCGCGAGACCTGTTTGGTTCCGACTTGTCCGGGTGAAGGTTCTATTTTTTTTAATATGCTGGCTGAGTATGTTTACGTCTTTTTGTTTTGCAGAAAAGACACAGACATGGCAGGGGTATGATGATGTAGAGGCACATGAGCTGCATCGGATGGTATATGCAGAAGTGCAGCGAACGGAACCTGGTCCTGCGGAGCGTCCGTCAAATCTTAAGATTGCCCAGGTAAAGGATACCCAGGAGACCTCAGAGGAATCTGATCCCTGGGAGGATGAGGCAGAGGAAATAGATTCGATTTACGATCCCCTTGAACCGATGAACCGTGCCTTCTTCCAGTTTAATGACAAGTTGTATTTCTGGGTCTTGAAGCCGGTGGCGACCGGTTATAATATGGCGGTTCCAGAGCTCGCAAGGGTATGCATACGTAACTTTTTCTCCAACCTTGTGATGCCGCTCCGTGCTGTCAGCTGTCTATTGCAAGGCAAGTTCGAGGCGCTGGGTATTGTGCTGGTTCGTTTTGTCGTTAATACCTCTGCCGGGTTTTTGGGTTTTCAGGACGTGGCAAAGCAGGCTCTGAATTTCCCGGTACAGGATGAAGATCTTGGGCAGGTCTTTGCGTTTTACGGCATCGGGCCCGGTATTTATATTGATTTGCCGTTTTTGGGTCCTTACAGTTTACGGGACGCGGTTGGTTGGGGGGGCGGTCTGTTTATTAATCCCTTAAACTATGTGGTTGATTTCTGGCCAAATGTGGGGGTCAGAACCTACGACATAGTGAACAATACTTCTCTGAGGATTGGAGATTATGAGGCTTTGAAAGAGGCGGCGATTGACCCCTATGTTGCCATGAGAGACGCCTATTATCAATATCGACTCCATCTGATTGAAAAATAAGAACAAGAGCCTAAAGTGGATTAAAATGCCTAAAGTATGAAAAGTTTGGAGTTTGAAGTGCCTACTTGGATCCTGGATACTCGATACTGGATGAACGCGTAACCTGCAACTCGTAACCCGCAACATCCAATCCAAAATCATCAATCAACAATCATCAATCCCCTCCCGGGTAGTCCCCAAACCTGGTCATCAACTCCATTAGCCTTGACTTAGATTCCTCTGTATTTTCAACCTGAAATGTGCAGACCGGGGTTTCGATGATACCCATACCCGATAATATCTCTTTTAATATGGGTGCGGTTGCCTGGAGATAGATATCTTTCATGTTGCGGAGGTAGTCTCCTAATTCCCATATTTGCTGCAGATGATCAGGGTAGCCTTTCTTGTGAGCCGATAAATCAAGAGATGACTGGATTATTTTTTCCCAGGATTTTGGGGCCAGATTAGCCCCCGCCGAAACCACCCCGCTCGTGCTTGGGTGGTCTAAGAAATGTGATTCCTCTCCGTCATAGATTCTGAAATGAGGGCGCCCCCGGCATGCCTTGTGGTAGTTGTTCACCCTGTCCAGTGACCCGGAAAATATGAGACCGGTGATCCCCTCAAGACTAACCAGTTCCTTGAGCACAGCCGTGCGGATATTATTTCTCTTTAAAGGCATTGATAAGCCATTTATATATCCCGGATCATTGTAGAGGATATAGGGCTTTTCTACCACCGAACATAGGGCTCTGTACAGATCAGGGAGACCCCGGTTGCTATGATAATAAAGAGGTGTATCTACCCAGAAAACATCACCTGTATATCGGCGCTTCTCGATAACCCCTTTGAGGGCAATTGTAGTATGTCTTGACCCTGCTTCATCATCCTGGGTAACCCATATAAGAATTGGAATCGGGTCCTGCGCCATAGCGGGAATGGCCTGTTCAAAAAGCTCTATCCTCTGTTCGGTGTGCAGATTTTTGCCTTCTCCGGTGTGAGGGCTTGCTAAGAAAACCGCCTGGGCATGGGGGGCTACGCGGTTAAGGAGCCGTTGAAGACCAGGACCGTCAATTGCTCCATCCTTTGTAAACGGTGTGATTATGTCAACTATGAGCCCGCGTGGTGCTGCTATTACCTGCATTGGCTATGAATCCTTCTCTTCCCAAGAGGTCGTGAAGATGAACCACACCCTTAATCCGCCGCTGTTCATCCAAAACAACGAGGTGGGTTATGGCATGTAACTCCATTAAGCCCAGGGCCTCTGCCGAGGTTTCATCCTCGTCGATTGTCTTTGGGGTCAAACTCATAATTTCTTCGACCTTCATCTCGTGGATATTTTTTTTGTTTATCAGGGCCCTTCTTAAATCTCCGTCGCTGATAATCCCCTCAAGTCTCTTGTCTTCCCCTGTTATCAGGGTGACGCCGATCTTCTTGGCATTGATTTCCTCAATGGCCTGACCTACTCTGGAACCCAGATGAACTGTTGGTATATGATCATCGGTCAGCATAACCTCTTTTACCTTGAAGGCGAGTCTTTCTCCAAGACTGCCACCGGGGTGGAACCGTCTGAAATCGTCTTTGTTAAAATGCCTCTGCTTGAGCAGGACTACGGCAAGGGCATCCCCCATGGCAAGGGCGGCTGTGGTGCTGGCAGTGGGTGCTAACCCCAGGGGACAGGCCTCTCTTTCTACTCCTACATCTATAACGATGTCGCAGATATCAGCCATTGATGAATCAAGGCAACCGGTAAAAAGGATGATTTTTGCGCCCATATTCTTCAGCATGGGCAGGATCCTGTTAATCTCAGAGGTGTGCCCGCTACTGGATATGGCTAAGATGACATCATCCGGTGTTGCCATACCGAGGTCTCCGTGGATGGCCTCGGCCGGATGAAGAAACAGCGAAGATGTCCCGGTGCTGTTGAGTGTGGCGGATATCTTTCTGGCAACCAGACCTGATTTGCCCATGCCCGTGAGGATGACCCTTCCCTTGGCCTTCAGGATTGTGTCAACTGTCTTCTCAAATTCAGGCCCGATACGATCTATAAGACCGAAGATGCTTTGGGCTTCGATTGTTAAGACATTTTTGGCTTGTTCAATAATCATTTCGTGTGAAACTGGATACTGGTTGCTGGTTCCTCGTTGCTCGTTCCTCGTTGCTCGATACTCGATGCTGGTTCCTGGTTGCTGGATTGTTGATTGAAAAGCCTAACCCGTGACCCGCAACTCATTTACCATTTTATGCATGTTTTCTCAAGGAGTAAGTTAAATTCTTTTGATTTGGTGGCAGTTTATGTGGTATCTGGTGAAGAGTGA
>DAOVUP010000050.1 GCA_030632525.1 Desulfobacteraceae bacterium
GCCCCAGGGCCTGTTCAATGCCCGTTATCTTATCTATGGGCTCGTCCTTGTGCTTATGATGCGTTGGCGGCCTGAAGGCCTTGTCCCTTTTGAGCGGGCACAGGCAAAGAAAGCAAAACTTTTACAGGAACAGCTTGAAGCGCGAAACTCGAAACTTGTCGAAGATCCCGACTTAGCGGGGAACCTTGATGGTCTTGTAAAAAATTTCTAAGTCCGTCATTCCCGCGAACGCGGGAGCCCAGAAGTGGTTGATTTCCCTGGATTCCCGCGTTCGCGGGAATGACGAAAACAGATCATTTCTGGCTTTTTAGGAGTTTGTCAAACTTGAAACTTGAAATTCGGGGTTGCCCAATTTCCATTTTCCAATATCCAATCCTATGGCCACTATCCTCAAAATCATAAGACTTTCAAAGTCCTTCGGTGGGCTGACCGCCTTGAGAGAGATAACTCTCGAGGCAAAGCAGGGTCAGATTGTCGGCATCATCGGTCCCAATGGCGCTGGAAAGACTACCCTTTTTAACTGCCTCACCAGCCTTTACCATGCCACCGGCGGTCAGATCGAATTCCGGGGCAGACCGATTGTCCCGGAGATTTCAGAAAGAAAAAGGGGGCTTATTCGGAGATGTGCGATGCTCTTCTTTTTCTTGGGGCTGGTCTGGGTACCGCTATTCTGGTCTTCCTTTGTGCCGCACACCTTTTTCAAGGTAGAGGTGGTCCTGTTAGGCATCTTTATCCTGTGCATCCGTTTTCTCTTAGTACGAGGTCTCATTAGATTTCAGATATGGGCATGGGGGCTCATGTTTGTTTTTCTCATATCAGACATCTGTTTTGCAATCTGGTGGCTGACCCATCTGTTCTCCCTTGGCCCAATGATAGGGACCGGTATCAGTCTTTATTATTTCGCCGTTCCCTGGGGAATTATCGCAGGACCGTTTAGTATATATCTCATTTTGCAGCTATTCCTGCGAAAGGTACGCCAGCTTTACGGGTTCAGATTGGGGCCTGATGCCATCTGTCGCTTAGGAATGGCCAGAACGTTTCAGAATATCCGTCTCTTCTTCAATTTGAGCGTCTTGGACAATGTTAAGATCGGTTTTCATGTTCAGATGCGCTCCGGGGTCTTAGGCACCCTTCTCAAGACCCGATCGCAGCGGGATGAAGAGGGGTTGACCGAGAAAGAGGCCCTCAAATACCTTCGCTTTGTTGGGCTTGCCGGCCGGGCCTTCGACCTTGCCGGTGCCTTGGCCTATGGGGAGCAGCGCCGTTTGGAGATCGCCCGCGCCCTGGCATCCAGGCCCAGATTTCTCCTCCTTGACGAACCGGCAGCAGGAATGAACGCGCAGGAATCATCCGAGTTGATTCGTCTTATCCTCAAGATCCGTGAAAAAGGGATTACCGTGCTGATCATCGAACACGATATGAAGGTAATGATGAATTTGGCTGATAATATCTATGTCCTTGACTACGGCGTGCTCATTGCCAATGGAACACCCGATGAGATCAGAACCAATCCAAAAGTCATAGAGGCCTATTTAGGCGGGGGCGCTGCGCATGCTGAGGCTTGAAAATGTTGACAGTCATTACAGGAAGATACACGCCCTCAAAGGGGTCTCCCTAAGGGTTCGCGAGAGGAGCATATGTTGTCTTATAGGGGCGAACGGCGCCGGCAAGTCAACCACGCTGATGGCTATCAGCGGGATTCAGCCGATTTCCTCCGGCAGAATTGAATTCAAAGGGGATGCTATTGACAGACTGGCTCCGGAAGAGATTGTGAGGCGTGGAGTAGTTCAGGTACCCGAAGGGCGCAGGATCTTCCCTGATCTGACCGTGAAGGAAAATCTGGTGTTAGGAGCTTATCTTAGGAAGGATAAAAGGAAAATTGTCGAATCAATGGAGAATGCCTTTGCGCTCTTTCCGATTCTAAAAGAGAGACGCGAGCAGATGGGGGGGACACTCTCCGGTGGTGAACAGCAGATGCTTGCAATTGCGAGGGCATTGATGGGAACACCCCGTCTCCTTCTATTGGATGAACCTTCCTTAGGTCTGGCCCCCATTGTGGTGGAGCAGATTATGGGGATTATCAGGAGAATAAAGGACGAAGGGCTGACAATACTTCTTGTAGAACAGAATGCCCAGGCTGCCTTAGAATTAGGGGATTATGGCTATGTTTTAGAGACAGGGAAGATTGTGCTTGAGGATAAAGCGCAAGCCCTGCTCGAAAATCCGAGAGTGAAGGAGGCTTATCTGGGTTAAGGCGCAAAGCGCAAAGTGCATAGCGCAGGGCCTATGGTGTAAGGAGTGGCGCTTTGCGCAACATATGGAAAGGGGAGAAAGTCTGATGGACGAGAAGAAAAATGCGAAAAACGAGCCGATACCTGAAAGGATGGAGGTATTGAGGGAACTGCCGGCTGAAATCATGAGAAGCCTAACAAAAGATGAAATCAACGCCTTCTTGTTTGAGAGGGTATGGCCCGATTCTCTTCGCGAGAAATTGAAGGAATATTTGGAGTGAGGATGGGCGAAGTTCTTATTGACTTTGGGACCAGGATGGCTATAGTGCATGGCTACCGCGACCTCTGAAAAGCGGCCTCTTTCGAGGTCTGCGCTTATCTGCTCAATTTCCAAAGGTCGTTACTACCTGGGTTGAGCGGTTCAGTGTTCAAGGTTCAGGGTTGAAACGCCCTAATCCCGCTGCAAAGCGGGATCAACGAAATGAAAGCACGTTGATAGGTACAAATATTATGTTTCACCCAACGGGTGAAAGAGGCTAATTTGAGTTACGCCTCAAGCTCCATGAATAGAGTTAAGGATATCAGTAGACTTAACCTTTGAACTTTGAACCCTGACCCTGTGAACGGTTACCCAAAAAGATACAAATCATGGAAGACATCCAGAATCACAAAGATCACAGAAATATAGACATTGATCAGGTTGGCGTAAAAGGGATCAAATATCCTATTACCGTCCTTGATAAAGACCAGGGAGAGCAGCAGACCGTTGCCGAAATCAACATGTACGTGGACCTCCCCCGCTACTATAAGGGGACCCATATGAGTCGCTTTGTCGAGATTTTGAATGAGCACAGCCGGCGTATATCCCTCCAGGGCTTTTCAGAGATACTTGAGGAAATGAAAAAAAGACTGGACGCAGAAAGCGCCCACATGGAAATCACTTTCCCTTACTTTATCAACAAGTATGCCCCGGTGACAGGGGCCGATGGTCTTATGGAGTACAGGTGCACCATGAAGGGGTCTGTAAACAGGCGAAGCGATCTGGTCGTAGAGATTCATGTTCCCATTTCAACCCTCTGCCCGTGCTCCAAAGAGATAAGCGATTTCGGCGCCCATAACCAGCGGGGTGAGGTCCGGTTACAGGTAAGATTCAAGAAATTTGTCTGGATAGAAGATTTGATCAAATTAGTGGAGGAGTCTGCCTCGAGCGACGTGTTTTCCGTCCTTAAGAGGGAAGATGAAAAATTTGTGACCGAGAAGGCCTACCAGAATCCGATGTTTGTAGAGGATATTGTGAGGGAGATTGCGGTTAAATTGGGCAATGACCCCAATATCACCTGGTTTTCTGTTGAGTCTGAGAATTTTGAATCAATACATAACCATAATGCCTACGCGTATATTGAAAGGCGCAAGGAGCAGAGTGCATAGCGCAAAGCTCGGGATGTGAAGAGAGACGCTATTCGTTAAGGATGGGGAGAAAAATATGACTGATTTGAAGAAGATGTACCGGACCGTTATGGATGATCATTTCCCTCCGGAGATAACTATCTCCTTTGGTGACCAGGTATTGGTCTACCGAAAGAGATCCTGGAGAATTCCTGACGGAAAGAGCGGGGAAGTCATTGAAAAGGGTCTGCGCTACGGTGAAAACCCCGGTCAGGAGGCGGCTCTCTACGAACTTGTCAACGGGAATCTTGTATTGGGCGAGTGCCAGTTCATAGAACCGGGGGCCGGACTGGTTTCTGCCATTACAGAAGGAGATATGCTCCAGAGCGGAAAACATCCGGGCAAGATCAATCTCACCGACGTGGACAATGCCCTGAACATCATGAAATATCTTGATAGAGGTCCTGCAGTAGTTATTGTCAAACACAATAATCCCTGCGGTGTTGCCTACGGCGCTGCCTTAGTTGAAGCGTACGAAAAGGCGGATATGGCTGACCGTATAGCGGCCTTCGGAGGCTGTGCCCTCTTTAACCGCCCGGTTGGTTTAGCGACTGCTGAGCGGGTGTCAGAGAACTACCTGGAAGTGGTGGCAGCCCCTGATTTTGAGGAGGGGAGTGTGGAAATCCTGTCAAAAAGGGGCAATCTACGGATCATTCGTATCCCCAAGATGGACAGGCTTCCCGAATATGCCCACAAAAGGTTTCTGGACTTCAAGAGCCTTATAGATGGCGGAATTATTTTCCAGCAGTCCCCCATGAATAGCATAGGATCCTCCGAAGATTTTACCCTTGCCAGCAGTGAATATCAGGGGAGGACCTATAGCATTGAGAGAAAGCCAAGCGATGAAGAGTATGGAGACATGTTATTCGGGTGGCAGGTGGAGCAGGGTGTTACGTCCAACTCTGTCATTTATGTGAAAGACGGCGTGACGGTTGGAATCGGAACAGGGGAACAGGACAGGGTGGGCGTGGCTGAGATCGGTATCTTTAAGGCATACACCAAATGTGCCGACGCTATCTGTTTCAGGAAGCATCAACTTTCCCACAAAGAATTAGAGTTGATGGTGGAGAAAGGTGAAAAGGAGAAGACTCTCTTGGAAGAGGTCGATCAGGAGACCAAGAGAGTAAAAGGGGGCCTCCTCGGTGCCAGTATGGTCTCTGATGCCTTTTTCCCCTTCAGGGACGGGGTGGATGTGGGTATCCGTCAGGGGATCAGGGCAATAGTTCAGCCGGGGGGATCCATGAGAGATTTCGAGGTGATTGAGGCCTGTAATGAGGCTGACCCTAAGGTGACCATGGTTTTTACCGGGCAGAGGGCGTTTAAGCATTAGAGGCTGGTTCAAAACGCCCCCTTTCGAAGTCTGCGCTATCTGCTCAATCTCTGCGTCAGACTCAAATTTTAATCCTCGAAATATTCCACATATTCCTGTGGTTAAAATTTTCGCCTTTCTTGATCTTGGACAAAATTGAGCATTTTGAACCAGCCTCTTAGCCAGAGCAAAATACTGAAGATGATTTTGCACTAAATAGCGGAGAAAAGGATAATGTACAGTGCAAGTGACTTGAAGAAAGGCTTGAAGATACAGATCGACAATGATCCGTATGTGGTAACGGAGTTTCAATTCTCTAAACCGGGGAAAGGCCAGTCCCTTTACCGCTGTAAATTGAAAAATATGATTACCGGCGTCATCATCGACCCGACCTATCGATCCGGCGATACTTTTCAACAGGCCGATTTAGACGAGCGAAAGATGCAGTATCTATATAACCAGGAAGATGAATATTGGTTTATGGATGTGGAAAACTATGAACAGTCCGTCCTCTCGGCCGAGCAGGTTGCCGATGCCAAAAACTACCTGACGGATAATCTGGAAGTGGATATTCTCTTTTTCGGGGAAAGGCCGATCGGGATCACCCTGCCGAATTTTGTCGATCTGACGGTTACAAAGGCCGACCCCTGGGTAAAAGGGGATTCTGTTGCCGGTGATTCCAAACCGGTGACATTGGAAACTGGCTATGTGCTTCGAGTCCCGCCTTTTGTTGAGGCAGAGGGTAAGATAACCATTGATACCCGGACCGGGGAGTATGTCACACGGGTCAAAGGATGAGACCTTTGAAAAACGTCCCCTTTCGAAGTCTGCGCTTATCTGCCCAACCTCTTTGTTGTGTTTGTCCCGCTGTGGCGGGACTCGAAATGTTCAATATATTCCTGAGGTTAATCCCGCTAAACCGTCCCGCTATAAGCGGGATTGGTCTTGAATCCCGCTTGCAGCGGGAAACATTTTTCAAAGGTCTCAGGACAGCTCTTGGCCGCATGAGCAGATGAAATTGTCCGGACTGAAACAGAATCTTTGGTTGCGCGCCCGGATGATTCAGTCGATCCGGGCATTTTTTATGGAACGGGAGTATTTAGAGGTAGAAACCCCCCAACTCATTTCCGACCTGGCACCGGAAGTTCATATTGAAGCAATTCGCGCCGGTAGCAATTACCTTCATACATCTCCCGAACTATGTATGAAGCGATTGCTGGCCTCCGGGTTTCCCAAAATATTTCAAATCAGCAGATGTTTTCGAGAGGGGGAACGGGGAGACCACCACCTGCCCGAATTTTCCCTTCTTGAGTGGTACAGGACCGGCATAGAATACCAGGCCCTCATGAATGAGTGCGAGGCGCTGATTCGCTTTGTGTCCAAAAGCCTTGATATGGGTTGGAAAATCCATTACCGATCCAGAGAAATCGACCTGAAAAAACCCTGGGAAAGGATTTCTGTGAAAGAGGCCTTTGATCAATATGCCTCCATCTCCCTGGAGAGGGCTCTTGAAGAGGGATGTTTTGACCGGGTTATGGTAGAGAAAATCGAGCCTAACCTGGGTACGATCAGACCGACCTTCCTGTATGATTATCCTGCTGCCATGGCAGCATTAGCGAGACTAAAGCCTGGTAATAGGACCCTGGCGGAGAGATTTGAGATTTATATTGCCGGTCTGGAACTGGCCAACGGGTTTTCAGAGTTAAATGATCCTGTTGAGCAGAGGGCCAGGTTTGAAAGGGAGCTGCAAATAAGAGGTGCTGAGGGAAAGCAGATCTATCCGATGCCGGAGAGGTTTTTAAGGTCTCTTGAACATATGCCCGATGCTGCGGGTATTGCCCTCGGTGTGGACAGATTGGCCATGCTCTTTAGTGGTGCGCAAAAGATTGACGAGGTGGTTTCGTTTACACTGGAAGAGGTGTAGGGCTGCGGCAGGACTCAAAGACCCAGCTATTACACGCTCTCTGTACTTGATTATGCATTCAGTTTAGGGTACAAATGTAAAGCTCCTCCGCGAAAGTACAAGCATCACGGATTGAAGACGAACGGATCGATCTTATGAAAACTTCTACCGCGCAAGCGCCCGGCAAAAAAATTATGAGGGGCCCTGCCCCTGTAAAAGAGAAAAGATGCCTAGCCTGCGGCAAGCCCGGCATAGATGCCCGAAGGCGTTATTGCTCAAAGGAGTGCAGGGAGTACATAGATTGGGTCCTTTCTCTTTCAAAGGGATTGCTCAGGGCGGTCAATGCTAGGTATGCAGCCTTTTCCTTTACCGATGACCGGGTGATATTGGATGTGTTTCCTGTCTGGTCCAAGCATATCTCCAGATTTGTTCACAGGAGGACCAAGGGGAACAAGCCTGCTAAAGATTTGAAAAACCTGGTCATTCGGTTCGGACAGGAATGGCACAATATCGTCAATAACAACCGATCAAAGAGCTATGCATCTCTTTACCTTGTCAACAAAAATCACAAAGAGGGTATACATCCGAATAGCATCAGACCGGCTAAGAACCCCAGGCCAAGGCTGTCCAAAGAGGAAAAAGGCTGTCTGGATATGCTGAAACTCCAAACGACCGATCTAACTTCTGATGGTTGTGAGGGTACGATAAAAACGGCCTACAAAAGAATGGCCAAGGTCTACCACCCTGATGTGGGAGGAGATGAGGAAACATTCAAGAAACTGAACGATGCCCACGAACAGATGCTCTCGTGGGCGGAACATCCCCAGTACACATCCAGGAAGGCGCTTCAGGATTGCTGGTCATACGACGGCGCCGCTAGCCGGTGGTCCCCCCCGCTGTAATACAGAGATCGTTACCCACTTAGGATCAGGGATGAAATAACTCCAAGAACGATTTTCAAATAATGTGGAAGTTATTTCGTCTTTATCCCCTATGCTGCTGCCCAGTAAACATCCACGGGCACTTTGTCCTGGTTGAGCACCGCCCGGACTGGCATCTCTTCAACTGAATCTCCTCCC
>DAOVUP010000027.1 GCA_030632525.1 Desulfobacteraceae bacterium
ACAGCCTGATTTGCGCGTACGTATGGCCGAGGCAGGAAGAAAACGATTCCATGCAGTCTTTCGCATAGATCAGGTGGCGGATAGGATCTCATCCTTGTATCAGGAAGTGCAAGGATTGCAAGCGCAGTGAACTAAAGTTATGGTTTCGCAAAAAGTCCCTAAAGCCGTCACTCCCGCGTTCGCGGGAGTCCAGAAGTGATTGATTTCCCTGGATTCCCGCGTTTGCGGGATGACAATAACGGATGTTTTCTGACTTTTTACGGACGTATCAAAGTTATGATAGTTGCCAGGAAACCATGGGTTCAGGTTCAGGGTTTGCCTTTATCGCATATCTAAGCTTTTTTGCCATGCGCCATAGGTTTTCCTGATCGTATCTTTCAACTCCTTGTCGGCATCAAATTCTTCAAGCTTATCAAGGGGAACCAGCAGGGCCTCGCTGACGTCCGAAGCGGGAGTGGGATGTCCTTCCACGAGCCATCCCCAGTAATCAACAAGGACATAGTGGTATTGGACCTGATTTTTGTGGTCATGAAAAATCTTGTCAAAGACACCTACCAGCCCTCCCACCGCTATCTTAACCGAGAGTTCTTCCTGTAATTCCCGTGCCAATGCCTCAAGAATGCTCTCGCCTAATTCTACCGCGCCGCCAGGGAGACTCCACTGGCCCCTGGCCGGTTCCTGTTTTCTGCGGACCAGCAATACTGATTTATCCACAAAAATCACCGCTGAAACCCCCACAATAGGATGTTCCGGATATTCTCTTTTCATAATAAAAATGCCCTCTTAATATCTTGACAAGATGAAACCCGCCCCTTAAACTGAACCTCTTTTTTTGAATAGGTGGAATACTGTTTTGATAACGTAACTGTTGAGAAAAGGCAACCTGCTGTCCTACGGTTTCTTTAACCATAATGACAATGTCAGAAAGGAATAATAATGATGAAAGCCATAAAAAAAACCATTGAAGGAAATGAGGCTGCAACCCATGTGGCCTACGCCATGAGTGATGTTGCCGCCATCTACCCCATAACGCCTTCAAGTAATATGGGGGAATATGCGGACGAGTGGGCCGCCTATGGCCGGAAAAATATGTTCGGCCAGGCATTGAAGGTGGTGGAGATGCAGTCCGAGGCAGGAGCGGCCGGGGCGGTTCATGGTGCCCTCGCTGGTGGGGCGCTTGCAACCACCTTTACGGCCTCCCAGGGTCTGTTGCTGATGATTCCAAATATGTACAAGATAGCCGGGGAATTGATGCCGGTGGTATTTCACGTCTCTGCCCGTGCTATTGCGACCCATGCCCTTTCTATTTTTGGCGATCACGGGGATGTCAATGCGGTGCGGGAGACAGGATTTTCCCTGTTGGCATCGGCCTCTGTCCAAGAGGTTATGGATCTGGCTCTTGTTGCCCATCTTGCCAGTATCCGAACCAGTTTGCCCTTTTTGCACTTTTTCGACGGGTTCAGAACCTCCCAGGAGATTCAAAAGATTGAACTGATAGACTACGATGATATGGCTAAACTTGTTGACTGGGAAGCCATAGACGAGTTCAGAGGGAGGGCCATGAATCCCGAGTACCCGCAACTCCGGGGCACTGCCCAGAACCCCGATATCTTTTTCCAGAACCGTGAGGCCTCTAATCCCTTTTTTGAACCGATTGCGGGGGTGGTGCAGGAAGAGATGGACAAGGTGGGGGAACTCACGGGCCGAAGATACAACCTTTTCGATTATGCCGGAGATCCGGAGGCAGACCGAGTTATCGTGTCCATGGCCTCCAGTTGCGACACCATTGAGGAGACCCTCAACTACCTTAACGGTATCGGTGAGAGGGTGGGTCTGATCAAGGTGCGTCTCTACCAGCCCTTTTCAAGGGAAGACTTTTTGAGGGCCATCCCTTCCACCGCCAGGAAATTAGCGGTGTTGGAGAGGACAAAGTCCCCTGGAGCGTTGGGGGAGCCCCTTTACAGGGATGTGTGCACGGTATTACAGGAAAGGGGTGAGACACTACAGGTTGTAGGAGGCAGATACGGGCTCGGGAGCAAGGATTTCACTCCCAAGATGGTAAAGGCAACCTTTGATAATCTGCGATCAAGGGCACCTAAGAACCACTTCACTGTGGGCATAGAAGATGATGTGACCCACACCTCTCTCGAGATGGGAGATGAGATTGATCCCTCACCGGAAGGAACAGTACGATGCAAATTCTGGGGCCTCGGGGCTGACGGCACAGTCGGCGCCAATAAGAATGCCATCAAGATTATCGGGGAAAACACGGATATGTTTGCCCAGGCCTATTTCGCCTATGACGCCAAAAAGTCGGGGGGGATCACCATTTCCCATCTCCGGTTTTCGCCCCACAGGATTCAGGCCCCATACCTTCTTGAAAAGTCAGATTTTGTTGCGTGTCATAATCCCTCATTCGTACATGAGTATGAGATTTTAGAGGGGATCAGGGAGGGGGGCTCTTTTCTCCTCAACTCGCCTTGGAGCGCCAAAGAGATGGCCCAAAGACTCCCTGATCGTTTAAAGCGCACCATTGCCCAGAAGAAGCTTAACTTCTATAATATTGATGCAGTGAAGATCGCTGCCGGATTGGGCTTAGGGGCTCGCATCAATATGATAATGCAGGCGGCTTTTTTCAAGATCGCCGATGTAATACCACCTGAAAAGGCCTTGAAATACATGAAGGATGCCATAAAAAAGACCTATGGGAAAAAGGGTGACAAGGTGGTCCAGATGAACGTCGAGGCCGTGGACAAGGCCACAGGTTTGCTGAAGAAGATTCAGGTTCCCAAAGGCTGGGCCACGGCCGGACACGAGGCCTACATTGAACAGGATGAGCCCGAATTTGTAAAGGATGTCATGCGTCCAATGTTGGCCCAGCAGGGAGACAAACTGCCGGTGAGCGCCATGCCTCCGGACGGGATTTTTCCCACGGCTACGACCCGCTATGAAAAGAGGGGTATAGCCATAAATAC
Organism: Desulfobacteraceae bacterium; assembly: GCA_030632525.1. GTDB lineage: Bacteria > Desulfobacterota > DSM-4660 > Desulfatiglandales > Desulfatiglandaceae > Desulfacyla. The sequence goes on from DAOVUP010000027.1 coordinate 2,976, forward strand.
CCCGGAGTGGCAACCCGAGGAGTGCATCCAGTGCAACCAGTGTGCTTTTGTCTGCCCCCATGCGGTTATCAGACCGGTTCTGGTCCGGGAAGAGAAACTTAAAAATGCCCCGAAGAAATTCATCACAATGGAGGCCAAGGGAAAGGAACTGAAAGGATTGCGGTTCCGTATCCAGGTCAGCACGCTTGATTGCACCGGATGCGGTAACTGCGCGCAGGTCTGCCCCTCAAAGAAAAAGGCCCTTATCATGAAGCCTCTCGACACACAGACGGGAGTGCAGGTTCCCAATCATCTGTTTTCTACAAAGCTCCCCATATTAGACGACCTGATGCCTGCCACCTCGGTGAAGGGGAGCCAGTTTTGTCAGCCCCTGTTTGAATTTTCAGGCGCCTGCCCCGGTTGCGGTGAAACGCCCTATATTAAACTCGTTACGCAGCTCTTTGGCCACCGGATGATGATTGCCAATGCCACAGGATGTTCTTCTATCTATGGTGGGTCAGCTCCGGTCTGCCCTTATACAGTGAATGAAGACGGCCATGGCCCCACATGGGCCAACTCCCTGTTCGAGGATAATGCCGAGTATGGGTTCGGTATGGAGCTGGCAGTGAGCCAGCGACGTGAGAAACTGGCCGATCTTGTACGCGAGGTCCTGGAAGCTGATCTATCGGCAGAACTTAAAGAGGCCCTGAACGGCTGGCTTGAAAACATGGATGACGGAGATAAATCAAAGGAGTTTGGTAGCCAGATTGTCGACCTGATCGAATTGGGGATTATGGATCCGGATGCCGGATTGAACCCGTTACTCTTGGAGATATTGGACAGGAGCGACTACTTCACCAAGAAATCGATCTGGATTATCGGTGGGGACGGATGGGCCTATGATATCGGTTACGGGGGATTAGATCATGTAATCGCCTCTGGCCACGATGTAAACATCCTGGTGTTAGACACCGAGGTCTACTCCAACACCGGCGGGCAATCTTCCAAAGCAACACCCACTGGAGCGGTTGCAAAATTTGCAGCAAGCGGGAAACCGACCCGGAAAAAGGACCTGGGCATGATGGCCATGAGCTATGGATATGTGTATGTGGCCTCTGTTGCCATGGGGTCCAACAAGAACCAGTTTATCAAGGCCGTCAAGGAAGCAGAGAGCTATCGCGGACCTTCTATTATCATTGCCTATTCGCCCTGTATCAATCACGGTATCAACATGGGCCTGACCCAGGAGGAGGAAAAAAAGGCCGTTGAGGCAGGCTACTGGCTCCTATACCGGTACAACCCGATGCTGAAGGAAGAGGGCAAAAACCCGCTAACCCTCGATTCCAAAGAACCAAAGGCCGACTTCAAAGAATTCTTGATGGGCGAAGTGCGTTATTCAAGCCTGACCAGGAGTTTTCCGGAAAACGCGGATACACTCTTTCAAAAGGCTGCAGAGGATGGGAAGGAGAGGTACAACTTCTACAAAAAGATGGCTGAACCATGGGAGTGATTTCCTGATTCATTTTAATGATATTGTTTAACAAAAGCCCCTGGATCAGGGGCTTTTTCTTTGCCTAAGCGATCGGAAATGGATCCGGGTTTTTAAAATCAGGTAAGAACGGAGAATTTGCTCGACGTTGGCCCGTGTCTTTTTCGGGAAACTGGACAAAAAGATGTTTAAAGCCAAGCTCTTTTGCGTGGTAATATATCCTGTCAAACTCCTCTTCCGAGACGGGGCGATTTAAATCATCATTCTCCTGAGGAAGAACGGGATGATATTGGGACATCAGGCTTAAAGGGAGATCAGGACCAAATTCAACAAAAAGGGTGGTCAGGGCATTGATTGAATTTGAAACCTTTCCGGGGAGAACCATGTGCCTGACTAAAACCCCTTTTGTGGCAAGGGGAGCGTCTGTGAAGGATGAGTCCAAAAAGCCCTTTTGGCTGACCATCTCTGCAATGGCCTCAAGTGCTGCCTGAGGATAATTCCTGCATTTGGAGAGCGCTGAGGCCAATAATGCATCCGAATATTTATAATCGGGAAGATAGATATCAACATAATCTTTAGCTGACTTCAATGCAGCCACTGACTGATACCCGGAGAGGTTATAGACGATAGGAAGATTAAATCCATTCCGGCGCAGGAGGGAGCCCAGTTGAAATATATGGGGAAAGAAATGATCCGGAGTCACGAAATTAATATTATGGATATGATCGTGTTCAACCATATCTATGACCTCTGCGCCCAGTTCTTCCAAACTTGTGCCTGCCCCGAGGCCGTGGTGTGAGATCTGATGATTCTGGCAAAAAGAACATTTCAGCGAACATCCCGTAAAAAAGATGGTCCCTGAACCATTCTTGCCGGAGATGGGTGGCTCCTCGCCAAAATGAGGGCCGACATGGGCAACTCTGAGCTGATGCGTTTCACCGCAATAACCGACCTTGCTATCAGCGCTATCGACAACCCGGTTCACCCTGCATTGGCGCGGGCAAAGAACGCAATTTTCGTAAAATTCTATCAAACACATCCTGACCGTTAGCTGTAAATCATGAGAAGGATAAGTTTATGTGACGGCCCAAGTTTTGGCGCAGTATACTTTGTATGGTAATATTTTCAAACCTCTGATTACCGTGTCTGCTCATCAGCCCCTAAAAAGCCTAAACAGACAGTATTGGTGTGAAAAAATTCCACTTGTGCGGTTAGGCTTCACCTATTCACTCTTCAGCGGAAATGACGCAGTAAGTTCCTTGACCCGCATACGTGGATTCTCTATACTAACCAGCGTCGATCCATAAATGGCTATTTTCCGCAATCTCAGCGTCAGACTCAAATTTTAGGCCTCAAAATACTAAATGTATTCTTGTGGTTAATCCCGCTGAAAGCGGGACGTCTTCCTTGATCTTGCAAAAACTATCTCATATCTGGATGGACACTGCTAACAAATGGACCTGATGTTTTAGCGCAAAACACTCAGGTCATAATATCACGCAAAGCTATCAAAAAGGAACAAGGGCTAAGTATTGCCCGGGAACAGTGAGACGGCCTTTGCGTGAGACCTTATTTTATTCCCGGTCTATCCGGCTAAAGAAATTCAGGAGGCAGTTATGAACGGAAGAGAGATTACAAAAATGGCGTTTGATTTGAAGGAACCCGAAAGGACTCCGGTTACCCTTATTGGGGGCGGTGCATGGCTTGTGGATATGGCAGGAGAAACGTTTGCGGGGATTAAAGAGAATCCGGAAAAAATTGCAGACGTTTTTATCCAGGGCTTTCGAAAGGTAGGGTACGATCTATTATGGACGGGCTCCAATTTCATCAACTACCCCGTCCATTTCTTAGGCTGCCCCATAGAGGACAGCTCCTCAGACGGGCCAGCCCTCACCAAAAGCGTTATCCAAAGCTTAGATGACCTTGATGAACTGAAGATGGAAAAAGTCCTCGATCATCCTGTCATGCAGGGGATTATTCGTTCTCAGCATCTTGTTGCCGATGCTGTCGGTAAGGAGACGCTGGCCATGCCGACCCAATGGGCCCCGTTTACCCTGGCGGCCCGAATCTTAGGTATGGAAGCGGTAGCGCTTGCGTCAATCGAGGAACCCGACAGACTGTTACAACTTGTCCAGTTTTCAACAGATCTGATCTGGTCGATTATCGAACCCATCCTTGAACATGAAGACATCTTAGGGGCGAATCTCTCTGACCCTGTGGCTTCTGGGGATTTGATTTCACCCGACTCGTTCAGGAGATTTGCGGCTCCGTTCTTGAAGGATCTTGTCGGCAGAATCAAGGGAAAAGGGAAGTACGCGATGATACATATCTGTGGCGATACGACACAGGTGCTGGAGGATATCGCTGATATTGCCCCGAACTGCTTCAGCCTTGAATCCAAGGTGGATCTGCGGCATGCGAAGAAAATTCTTGGGGGCAAGGTCTGTGTGGCCGGGAATGTGTCGCCAGGAGGGGCATTTCTTTCCGGAACACCGGAAGAGGTTGTGGCTGAGGCGACGGCATGTATTGAGGCCTGGGGCGAGGGTGGGGGATATGTTCTGACACTGGGATGCGATTATCCAAAGAGTGTCCCTTTTGAGAATGCCATGGCCCTAATGTCATTGAAGGAGAAGTCGGGCTGATCAGATTTTTGTGTTATAGGGCGGGACCAGAAACAGGGCATAGCTTAGCAGGGCGGAGACACAGTTTTTGTGGAAGGTAGATTTGGCCTCTGAAAACAGGACCTCGTCCCTCTCCCGGACGGTGGCCAGATAAAAGTAGGGCGCATTACCGAAATGTTCGGAAATGCCCTGCCGATCATTCTTTGATGGAATGGCCACCGTGCGGGTTTCTCACTTTTGCGGCGCGTAATGGATCAAGATATGATCCACGTGAGCCTTTTCAAAATTTCCCGCCTTGATCTCTTCGTCTAAAATTACCGAGACCTTTGAAAAATGTTCAATTTTAGTCAAGATCAAGAAAGGCGAGAATTTCAACCACAGGAATATATTAGATATTTCGAGGATTGAAAGTTAAGGCTGACGCCGAGATTGGCTAAAAGGGGGCATTTTGCAAAGGTCTCTTACCATGAATCGCCCTTTAATACAATATCGCCTTCCTTCAGGCCCATGTCATCGGCAATGACCCGGCATTTGGCCTTTAACAGAAAAAAAATGGGTTTTTTCTGGTTTGAAAGCGCTTCATAATTTCCCTGGCCTTTACTGATAATCAATTCCGCATGATTGTAGATGCGGATAAATGCGTCACTGCAGGTCTTAAGAATGGTTCCCGGGGCATCCGTACCGGAGGACAGCAGGGTGGCCACCCTGTCAATACCGGCCTGTCGGGCGTCCGCATGGGTCGCGTCGTTAATAATGGGCGCTCCCCTGACCACGTATGTCACCGGCTTGTTTAACGTCTCGATTAAAATTCTATCAAAAACACATTCTCCGGCATTGTCGCCAATGTAAAGAATTTCATTGGATGCATTCAGAACATTCTTAAATAGATCATAATCACATATGCTAAAATCCTTTGTGAGCGTCGTCTCAATTTCCGTTTCCATATCAAAGGCCCGGTTTGGGCCAAAGTCAATGACATTTCCGGCAATGGCAATTCGAATGGCCGTGAGCAGCCTGTTTTCGGAATTTTCCACCAAACTTTTCAAATAGGGATATAAAGAGAGGGCTTTTTTGGTGCTTTGGCTTTTGATTTCCCTATAGGGATCCGGATTTTTAGTGACTTCGTGAATTTTTTGATAGATCAGTCTGCCGCTTTCAGGGGGCGTGCTTTCAAGAGAGATGTTTTGCAGCATCATTCCCACTTCATCGAGGACCTTTTTGATCTTCTTTTCATCGGTGGTTGCCATTCTTGCCGCTCGAAGCGCCTGGTTCAGAAAACAGGGAAAGCAATCCAGATAAGTTTTCATTAATTAAATCCTCATTTTCGGGCCGAAGCCCCACGACTGAAATTAACACATCATTTTCAGATAACCAATTCAGGTCTTTTGCCGTCGCTGACTCCTTTCTCTACAAATTCCCAGCATAAACGCCGTGCTTCAGATACCTTTTGCCCGAATAAGGACAAAATAGATTCCGTGTTTTACCAATCCTTGTTGCATGTTCCCATCAAAGCGCAGCGCCCGCACACCATGATGTGATGAAGGGCTTCCGCAGCATCAATGCTAACTTTTCGTAGCATTCCAAATACAAATAGAAGGCAAATTGAATCATGTCAATCAATATATCGATACCCGTTCCCTATTGCCCTTAGTTTCATACCACTTTCACCGAAACCAGAGACAGAAATGCGAGTACGCCGCATATATTAGCACATCGTATCCAGCCCCTTAACCATTTTTCGCGAACAACTCCATGTGGATCCCATTTTTCCGAGCTTTGTTTCCGTGGTAAATAATTTCCCTTATTACGAATGATCTTTTTTATTGACAATGAAATAAGTATATATATCATAACGACATGACATCGATTAACCGAGAAAGCCTACTGCCCCTTTATCACCAGGTTGAAGAGTCTATCCGCCAGGATATCGCCAATAGAATCTATCTTCCAGGCCAGTCCATCCCAACAGAACTTGAGCTTCAAGAAAAATTCAATGTTTCCAGGGAGACTGTTCGAAAAGCGGTGCAAAATCTCGTTTTTGCAGGACTGGTGGAGAAAAGAAAGGGGGTGGGGACTTTTATCACCCATCCAAAAATCATCCACAGAATTGGCCATGTTTACGGTTCCTACGAGGAAATCGTGGCTCGAGGCATGATTCCCAGCACCACCTTTATTGAAAAGAAAGAAATGAGGCCCCCCGAGCCTATGCGCCAAGAGATGGCATTAGAAAAGGGGGCTACCGTTATCAAGGTGAAAAGATTGAGGTCTGTCAATGAGGAACCGGTCGCCATCTTGAGCAGCTATTTGCCCAAGGATTTGGTACCGGACTTG
>DAOVUP010000146.1 GCA_030632525.1 Desulfobacteraceae bacterium
CAAGTGTATTTCCCATCCCATTATACCCTGTTTTTACTACTGGCAAGAACCGGAATGAGGATCGGTGAGGCAATTGCCTTGGAATGGTCTGATATTGATTTTGGGGGAAGGGTCATAAATGTGAAGAGGTCTTATGTGCGTGGGAGAATCTCTACGCCAAAGAGCGGGAAGAAGCGCCCTGTGGATATGAGTACCCAGCTTGCGGCGGCACTTAAAGACCACCTATTGACTTCATCGGAATATGTTTTCACGAACGGTGCTGGAGGTTTGATTGACAAAGATAATTGGAGAAGGAGGGTTTTTTACAAGGCGTTAGAGAAGGCCGAGATCAAGAGGATCAGGATACACGATTTACGGCACACATACGCCACACTGAGGATTTCCAAAGGCGACAATATTGCAGACGTATCAAATCAACTTGGACATCATTCGGTGAAATTAACCATGGATGTGTACTATCATTGGATACCAGGAAAGAAAAAATCTGAGGTTGATGCCCTGGATGATCCGGTTACAGAAATGATCCCATCTGTACCCTATACGCACCCTGCCCACCTTGAAACAAAAAATGGGCTAACCCCGCCATGGGCGGGGCTAACCCATTGAAATCATTTGGTAGCGGGGGCTGGATTCGAACCAACGACCTTCGGGTTATGAGCCCGACGAGCTACCAGACTGCTCCACCCCGCGGTAACTACTTAACTTAACATCACCTGGTCGCTTTGTCAAATAAAAAATTGCACTCCTTTTCAGCAGACAAAAACCATTAACGGTATCTGGCTGATCATACGATGACCTGTTTTAGTGACGGTAAAGACGCTTTCAATACCCGCACAAAACCGGTCTTTAAAGACCATCTTGGGTTCGAGGGCGAATGTCATGCCCGGTTGTAAGGGGGCCTCGTCTTTTGCGCTGAGTATTGGCTGCTCGATCAATTCATGACCGATTCCGTGGCCAATGAATTGAACCTTGTATCCCGGCGGTCCAAGATAGGGTTCGGTATACCCCAGTTCTTCTGCCTTGGTCAGAGCTGTGTCGAACAGGTCTTTGATAGGGATGCCCGGTCTGACTCTGTCTAAGACCGTGTTGTGGATTTCAATAGTTGCAAGGGAGGCATCAAGTGCCTCTTCAGGCATGGAACCGATGGCAAACATCCGTGTCTCGTCCATATGAAACCCGTTAAAGACAGAGGCGATATCAATCATTATGGGTTCATCAGGTGCGAGTCTTTTGTTCCCCCCTCCCACAGGAAAGGCAGCAGATGTCCCCTGGCCGCTTGCAGGGGAGTCCAAGAGACCCACCATCCCGCCGCTGTTCCCGCTCAGTACGTGCCAGGGATAACCCTCTGTCTGATAATCCCTGACCCTGAGTCTGCCCCCATGGCCTATTTTTCGGGCATAGGCCTCATACATCCCCCCAAATTCCATCTCGGTATAACCCGGGCGTATATTGTTCCTGATATATTCAAAGGTTTGGGAGGAGAGCTTTGCTGTCTTTTCCATCTGCTCGATCTCCCATCCGGATTTAATCATCCGGGTTTCGAGTATGAGGGGAGATCCGTCAACACAGGTTTGTTTTGGGAAAAGCCCGCGATAAAATTCAAATTCTTTTACAGGGACCACATCTAATTCAAAACCCAATGTGTGGGGGAGACGCCCGTAAAAATCAGCGATCCGGTTGGGGACTTCCTTCGGGGATCTGATTTCGACCATATCCCTTATGGAGGATTCCTGCCGGGCCCTCGGCATATATTTCCTGATCAAGAGGAGGGGATCTCCTTGGGCGGGTATGTAAAGGAACCCGTTTTGGGCTGTGCCTGAAAGATAGAAGAGGTCCGCCCTCTGGATAATGAGGAGCCCGTCGATCTCCTGTTCCTGCAACCTCTTTTGGATCTTGGTGATACGGTCTTCTATTTCAGAAGACGGGACTTTGAATTTTTTGGTCATTTTTCCGATTGATTTTGAGGTTTTATTTTATGGTTGCTGATGTTATACTGTTTAGTATCAGAAGCAAGGAGTTTTCATGGTCAGGGAACAAGGTATTATTGAAGATGTGTCCGGGCGAAAAACCCTGGTTCGAATCAAGAAGAGTTCAGCCTGTGCAAACTGTGAATCCCGCGGTGATTGTGGAGTGGCTTCCGGCAAAAGTATGGTAGTCCAGGTAGCCAATAATCTTGGGGGAGGGAAGGGGGATCACGTTGAACTCAGTGTCCCCTCCGGTGCATTCTTGAAGCTCTCCCTCCTTGTTTACATCCTTCCCGTAGTAGCCCTCATTGCAGGCGCTTTTGCAGGAGGGGCGTTTGCCAGGGTTTTGCATGTGCCTCTTTCTTTGGCCTCTGTTATTGGCGGGTTTTTGGTCATGGGGCTTACCTTTTATGCCCTCAAACGTTTTGACAGGTCTTTACGTGCAAGGAGTGAATTTCGCCCCCGGATGACACGTATCCTGCATCGTGGGGGATCCCCTCGAGAGGACGATTGAAGAAGATCTTTTCGCTGTCAGGCCAACCCTTTTAGACTTGGATGCTAATCGCTCCTTTTTTTTTCAAGAAAACACAGTTTTCGAGCGTGGTATCTCCATCGACCACATCCTCTGCAAAGGTTCGGCAATCAGGGGCCCCGCACGCCCCGCACTCCTTTCTGGACAATAATCGGAAGATCTCTTCCACGCTACGTTGTCTTTCGATACCCTTTGAGATCTCGGACGAAGAGAGCTGAGGGGGTTTTATTTCCCGGGATCGGGGCTCCTTGTCAGTAAAGAACCATCCCTTATTATAAAGGTCTATCACATACTTGTACTTAATCCTTTTTTCCACACCGAATATCAAGATCAGCTTCTGAAGGATGTGTTTGGCCCGGTATTTGTCGGTAACCGCAAATGGGCCTCCGAGACATCCTACGCCACATACCCTGAATTCAACATAATCCAAATCCTGGAGAAGTCCCATTTCAATCATTTCGAGGTACCGGATGGTTTCGTGAAGTCCTGATACCGCAAGACAATTCCTGTCTAATGCGGCAACCTCCCCACCTGACATTCCCCAGCCAAGCCCGATACCCCCTGAATGATGGAGCACGGTGTCATCATCTATTTCCTGGATAATTCTTTGGAGTGGTTCGTAAATGGCATTTATTCCGATAGCTTTGTCCTGACAGGGGCCCTCCCGGGATGCACCTTCCATTACGCTGTCAGCAATCGCCTGACACGGGGTGATATGGAGGAGTTTGATCTCCTCAGGCTTTCGTCCGTATTTTTCAGCCCCTCGTTTCTTGGCCTCTCTCGTTACTAACTCGCGGGGTGTAGCTAATGGGAGGACGTGTTTCAATAACGACGGGAACCGATATGCGATAAGCTTGATCACCACCGGGCAGAGGGGTGATATTAGAGGAAAGGGGGCATTCTTTTTTTCCCTGCTCTCACGGATGTACAGCTCGGTAGCGAAGCTGGATATCTCGCTGGTGTAAGCCTGGTCATGCACGTACCAGAACCCCAATTTCTTGAGGCCTAAAAGGATGTCGTTGGGGAGGACGTCTTCTCCAAACTGGGCATAGAGAGTAGTGCAGGGGCTGACAATGTATTCCCCTGTTTCGGAAAGGTCAAAATCATTACTCCTAGCGGCCGCAAGAGCGCCCCTCGGACAGACTCGAGCACATTCGCCGCAATTGATACAAAAGCCTTGAACTTGTGCCAGGTCCTCTTTTATCCGAATGGCCTTTGTGGGGCAGGCCTTCATGCAGAGAACGCATCCGTTACAGAGAGACTCGTCAATCTGAACGTAACGTACAGGTTCGGTATCCTGACCGGTCCCATCCATTAGCTGTTTTGCACCTCAAACCGTATTTTAAGATGGGCGCCTTGCCCATTGTCTGAATGAATTTCGAGGGAATCGGCATTCTTGTTTATGTTGGGCAGGCCCATTCCCGCGCCAAATCCCATCTCCCTGTGTTCTGGCGTGGCCGTGGAGTATCCATCCTGAAGGGCCAGATCAATATCTTCGATTCCGGGGCCATTGTCGTTGATTTCAAGAACGATTTCTTTCGGATCTACCATTAGCCTCAGTTCTCCATCTCCGCCATGCATGACCGCATTCATTTCTGCTTCATAGGCACAGATGGAAATCCGCCGGATGAGATCTGTATCAAAGCCGATTGATTTGAGGAGACTCTGAATCTGGATAGACCCCTCCCCGGCCTTTACAAAGTCCCGAGCTTTGATACTAAAAATTTTTATTAAGTCGGTCATGCAAGCAAAGCCCGTTAAGTGGTCGGGTCGTGAAATGGTTTACTTGTTCTCATTGTGTATTTATGTGCCGTTCGCCGAAAGAATCATCAGCGGGAATGAACCGGGGTAGAAATCTTTTCATCAACGCCTCGAAGTTTTTTAGAAAACAACCTCCCGCATGATGTAAACATGGTAAAAGGTGTCGAGAGTAGTGGCAACCCATGTTCTCGGGCCTGTGTGATTATCTCCTGAGTAGGCTGCTTTCCCCTGACCAGCACGACTGCCGCAATGCCGGCAATGACAGATGTGCGTATGACTTGGACGTTGCAGAGGCCCGTCAGTAAAACTGCATTATTATTTTGTCCCGTGAGCAAGTCACTCATCAGATCGCTTGCAGCGCCGGCCTTGACAGACATATCCAGCTTGTCTTGTCCCACAACAACTTCGGCATGCAACAGATCTTTAATATCAGATAATTTCATGGCTGGGTGGAAATGTCCACGTTTATGGATCCTTTTTGACCCTTCTCTATCCGAACGGCACATACCTTGTACTCCGGTATTTTGGCCACGGGATCAAGGGCCGCAATGGTCAGTTTGTTGGCTGCTGCCTCGACATAATGAAACGGAAGGAATATAGTCCCTTTAACCGCTTTCTCCGAGATCTTGGCCTTGGCTTCTATCTCACCGCGTCTGGATGCTACTTTTAACAGGTCCCCCTCTTCAATTTTATATTCCTCGGCATCCAAGGAGGAGACTTCCACGAAACACTCGGGTGCAAGCTCATTAAGCCCTTCCGTTTTCATGGTCATGGTTCCGGTATGATACTGGAAGAGGATACGACCCGTAGTGAGGTATAACGGGTATTCGTCATCAGGCAGTTCCGACGGTGGTATGTAGTCTATGGCATGAAATACTCCGAGACCGCACGTAAACTGGTCCATATGAAGGCAGGGTGTCCCCGGGTGGTCTGTCCCTGTGCATGGCCAGTG
>DAOVUP010000225.1 GCA_030632525.1 Desulfobacteraceae bacterium
ACATGGGATGCCTACTGGCACCCAATTGATGATGATTTATACTTACACTATGCCTTTGATATAACAGAGCGACGAAAGATGGAAAAACAAATTCAGCAAACTCCAAAATAAGAGGCTATTAGCACTATTTCTTAATGGGCCAATCCGTTTCACAGGGTTTGCCCTTTTGATTTTTTATGATATATGTAATCAAAATGAATTGATTTCACTAGAGGGTCAAGGCTTTGTTTGACTTACCTTTGACTGCTAAGCCGGGCCTCAAAATACAAAAACCCCGCTCTCTATCTGTTCAGAGTAACGGGGTTTTCGGGTAACCATAGACCATTTTAAATCCTCTTTTCAATAACCTGCTCATATGTCGTTTCAGAGCGAAACAGTCAACGGCAGGCTTGATGACCCCCATTTCTAATTGGGTTTGTCCTTCTGTACTCAGTTACTGAATAGGTCAGAATGTGTCCCTGTGCGCTCGAACGTAATGCGGTCTATTTCTGTTTTATAGATCAGGAGCCAATCGGATTCAATATGGCATTCCCTTCTTCCCTGCCAGTTGCCGATCAACTTGTGATCCCTATGGATAGGATCCAATGTTTCTTCTGAGATGAGACAATGAATGATGATTTTAAGCTTATCGGGATTTTTCCCTCTCCGCTTCATCCGCTTAATATCTCTCTCAAATTGCCGCGTATAAACTGGATTGAGCATTAGATGCCCAGTTTTTTGAACATATCGTCAGCATCCTCGCACACGATCAGGTTCCGTCCTGAATCGGTATCTGCCAACGTCCGACGCGTGGTTTCATTGGGGATGGCAACGTCAAAGGGTAGACCGTTTCGAAGCTCGACCTGCTTATAAAAAAGCGTGAGTGCTTGGGTCGTGGTCAATCCGAGTTTTCGGAATACGTACTCAGCTTTGTCCTTTAGGTCGGGCTCCATTCGAGCACGTATGGTTGAAGATTTTTTCATTGTTCACCTCCATTAGCATAAAAAATGTAGCACGATTGGGGCACAACGTCAAGGAAATATTGCTGCCTTCTAATCAGTCTAACCCACAAACCCCGCAAAATGTAAGAGCCATCCATTCAAAGCTTCGGCATTTCCGGTTTCACGCCCGCCCTCCTGCCAAGCGGAGAGAGGCGGACAGGCCAAGCAGGTATCCACCAGCACACCACCGCCTGCCACCCACCCGACTCGCTTGAGCTCGCGATGGCGGGCAGGTGGGACCAAAAGAGCAGCCGGTTCTGGGTTGCTATTATTCAAGGCAGTATTTGGAGGTTTTTTGGTCAATGGGGACAGGATATTTCCCGTTGAAACAGGCAAAGCACAGGTCCTCTTTGGGGATATGGGAGGCCTGATCCAGATAGTCGATATTCAGGTAACCAAGGCTGTCTAAACCCACGAAATCGCAGATCTCCTGAACCGATTTCTGGGCCGCAATTAACTCGCCCCTGGTTGAAAAATCGATCCCATAATGGCATGGAAACCGATGTGGGGGGCAACTGACGAGCATGTGGATCTCCTTAGCGCCTATTTCTCTTAGGGTATGTACTCTGGTCTTAGCAGTCGTGCCACGGATAATGGAATCTTCAATTATGATTACCCTCTGATCCCTTAGAAGCTCCTTGACCGGATTGAGCTTCACCTTCACCCCGAAATCGCGCATGCTCTGGGATGGCTGGATAAAGGTTCTCCCCACATAGTGGTTCCTGATGACCCCCATCTCAAAAGGGATATCAGATGCCTGGGCATAGCCGATGGCAGCGTAATTGCCTGAATCGGGGAAGGGCATTACGAGATCCGCCTCAATGGGGAACTCTTTTGCAAGGAGCTCCCCCTGTCTCTTGCGGAACAGGTACACATTCTGGCCAAATACATTGCTGTCCGGCCTCGCAAAATAGATCAGCTCAAAGATGCACTGGCTCTTACGCGATTCTATTCCTGAGGGTATGCTCTTTAAACCCTGACCGTTGATAACGACTATTTCACCCGGCTCTATCTCCCGGAGATATTCCGCCTCCACCAGGTCAAGTGCGCAGGTCTCTGATGCCACCACATAGCCGGAATTCAGTCGTCCAATACAGAGCGGCCTGAAACCATTTGGATCCTTGGCCGCAATAATACCATCCTCGGTCATGACAACCATCGAATAGGCCCCCCTGAGCTGGGCCATTGTCTGGGCCATGGCCTGTTCCAGCCCTAATTTAAAGGACTTCGCTATGAGATGAAGCACTATCTCGCTGTCCATGGTGGTCTGGAAGATAGATCCGCTGTTTTCCAATTCTGAGCGAATCTGCAGGGCATTCACGATGTTGCCGTTATGAGCAACAGCAAAAGACCTCCCGGCATATTGGACCCTGAACGGCTGGGCATTTGCAATATGCGAGGAACCTGTGGTGGAATACCGCACGTGCCCGAGGGCTATATGCCCCTGGAGATCGTTCAAAGTTCCTTCGCTAAAGACCTCAGGCACCAGACCCATGGATTTGTGCTCGAACATGTGAACGCCGTCAGACGTAACAATACCGGAGCTCTCCTGCCCCCGGTGCTGCAAGGCATACAGCCCGAAATAGGCCATCTTGGCAGCCTCTTCATGCCCGTACACGGCAAAGACCCCGCATTCATCCTTAGGTCTCCCCGGAACCATTTCAGAACTGTTCATTCCGTTTTTCACCTGCACAATCCTCAATACCTGAGTTGTTATAGGTTATTTGTTACTCGTTATTCGCCAATACCCAATACCCAGTACCTAATACCCAATCTTCAATCGTCAATTGTCAATCATCAATCTCCATGGTATTCCTGTATTGTCCTAACCCTGAGTTCGCCCTCAATCATCGATTCGACTGCCAGGGCAGTGGCAGTGGCGCCTGCAAGGGTGGTCGTATAGGGGATATTAAATGCGAGGGCCGCACTCCTGATGGAGAAGGACTCGGCCACGGTCTTCTTGTTGCTGGTGGTGTTAATGATAAGATCAATTTCCCCGTTTTTGATCATGTCCACCACATGGGGCCGTCCCTCTCTTACCTTGTTCACCACCCTGTTTGGGATTCGGTGGTGAGCGAGGAACTTCGAGGTCCCCTTAGTGGCCAGGATCTCAAATCCCAGGCTGTGAAAGCGGGAGGCGGTATACAGCATGGTCATCTTGTCATCATCCTTGACACTGATAAACACCCTCCCTGAGAGCGGCAACCTCTGCCCGGCTCCTAACTGAGACTTGGCAAAGGCCAGGCCGAAGGATTGATCAATACCCATTACCTCGCCCGTGGACTTCATCTCAGGCCCTAAGATAGGGTCTACCCCCGGAAACCGGCTGAAAGGAAAGACCGATTCCTTCACAGAGATATGGGCAGGCGTGATATCGGTGGCAATACCAAGGTCCTTCACACGCTCTCCCATGATAACTCTTGTAGCAAGTTTTGCTACGGAAACACCTGTCGCCTTACTGACAAAGGGAACCGTCCTGGAACCCCTCGGGTTAACCTCTAAGATATAGACTACCCCCCCCTTGACAGCATACTGGATGTTCATCAGCCCTATCACGTTCAATTCCCGGGCTATGGCCTTTGTCTGCTCCTTTATCTGTTCTACGATCTCAGGGGCTAAAGAGATCGGCGGCAGGACGCAGGCACTATCCCCGCTGTGTATGCCCGCC
>DAOVUP010000116.1 GCA_030632525.1 Desulfobacteraceae bacterium
GATAATGACAGGTTCATCCTTGAATTTATGAAGGATATTCTTTCAGCCGAAGGCCATGAAGTGATGACTGCAGAGGATGGCCTTTCCGCAATAGATATCTTGGAAACATATGTCCCTGATATCATATTTGTTGACCTCATTATGCCCAATATTGATGGAAAGAGGCTCTGTAAGATCATTAGAGGAATGCAAAAACTGGAAAACGTTTTCCTCATTATTCTTTCTGCTACTGTTTTAGAAGAAAAAATAGACCCTGCGGCATTGGGTGTTGACATATGTATTGCAAAGGGACCGCTCAATGAAATGGCTCAAAATGTCCTTTCTACTCTCAATCTGATTGACGTAGCAGCCCCCCCGTCCCTTCCCAGCACAATTTTAGGAGTTGAAAATATCTTTCCCAGAACAATAACGGGAGAGCTGATCTCTATTAAAAGGCATTTGGAGTCCACGTTCGAAAAGATTTCCGAAGGAATTCTTGAGCTTACCAACAATGGAAGGATCGTTTATGTCAATTCTGCTGCCCTTTCCATAATCGGACTCCCAGAAGAAAAGCTATTAGCTTCACGCTTTATAGACCTCTTCTCCGAAGATTACCGTCAGACGCTGACCAGACTTATTGAAGCAGATAATGAAGGGGTGGTCCCCATAACTGAAGATCTCCTCATCAACCTGAATGAACGCATGTTTACCGTAAAGGTGCTCCCTATCGATAACAATTCATCCGCTGCAATAATTATCCTGAATGATGTGACAAGACAGAAAGAGGCCGAAGAAACCCTGCGACAACACAACCGTGACCTTGAACTGCTGAATTTGGCGGGCCGTACACTAAATTCCAGCCTAGATTTGGAACACGTACTCGTTACCGTATTGGAGGAACTGCGCCGTCTAATCGACGTGGCAAGGAGCACAATATGGCTTGTTGACCCGGTGAGTGGGGAACTCGTATGCCGAGAAGCTATTGGAGATTCAAGAGAGGTCTTGAATGGCTGGCGTTTGGAGCCGGAACAGGGGCTGGCAGGGTGGGTGGTTCATCACGGCAAAAGCCTCAATGTCCCTGACACACGAACCGATACGCGTCATTACAAAGGTATTGATTCCGCAACAGGGGTCGAAATACGATCCGTCATTGGAGTACCGCTTATAGCAAAGGGGAACGTAATCGGCGTAATAGAGGTGGTAGATACAGAGCCAGGGAGATTCGATATGTCCTACCAGGCCCTGTTAGAATGGTTGGCCGCCTCTGCGGCCATTGCCATAGACAATGCAAGGTTGTATGAGCACGCTCAACAAGAGATTAAAGACCGCGAAAGGGCGGAAAAAGACCTCAGCATGAGCGTGAAAAAGCTGAGAAAGACCCTGAATGAGACCATCCAGGGCATCACTATGATTGCGGAGAGAAGGGACCCATATACTGCCGGCCACCAAAGGAGAGTGGCAGATCTTGCGCAGGCAATATCCAGAGAGATGGGGCTCTCCGAGGACCAGATCGAGGGGATACGTGTGTCCGGTCTTGTTCACGATGTCGGTAAAATGGCGATCCCGGCGGAAATTCTCAGTAAACCCGGGATGTTGGACGAGGAGGAGTTTGCGCTTATAATGAAACATCCCCGGGCGGGCTACGACATATTAAAAGAGATAGAATTTCCGTGGCCGATCGCTAAAATTGTGTTGCAGCATCATGAGAAAATGGATGGATCTGGATATCCCCAGGGGCTCTCTGGCGAAGAAATTCTGATTGAGGCAAAAATATTGTGCGTATCTGATGTGGTCGAAGCAATGGCCTCCCATAGACCCTACCGGCCGGCCCTCGGTATATCCAAGGCCTTAGAGGAATTGAACCGGAAACAGGGAGAACTCTATGATCCTGAAGTGGTAAGGGTATGCTTGAAGCTCTTCGAAGACGAAAATTTTCGTTTTGAATAACCGCTATTTTATACCGTGTCTCCCCCTGCAAGGGCCCTCTCAAAGAGATTAAGATACTCATTCGCTGAACGACGCCAGGAGAAATCCTGATCCATCCCCTCCCGTATCATTTTTTGCCAGAGATCGGGCTGTTCAAAGGCCCTGAGAGTACGTTTTACAGCCTCAGCCAGATCTGCTGCCTGAAACCGGTCAAACTTAAATCCCGTACCTATGCCCATTTTTTCATTGGGGTCAATGACCGTGTCTTTGAGACCACCGGTGGCCCGGACAACAGGGATGGTTCCATACTTAAGACTGTACATCTGTGTCAAGCCGCACGGTTCATAAAGGGATGGGATAAGGAAGATGTCGCTTCCTGCTATGATCTTGTGTGCAAGACCGGTGTTAAACCCCAACTTTAAGCCAAAACGATCCGGATAACGGGTCTCAAGGTCGAGAAGCTGCTCCTCGTATACATCATCTCCCGACCCTAAAACAACGAGGCCCAGACCCATGGCAAACAGCTCCTCTGCAGCCTCTACCAGCAGAGAACAGCCCTTCTGCTCCACCAGGCGGGTAACCATTCCGGCAACAGGCCTGCCCATCAATCCTGGATCAAGCCCCATCGTTTTGAGAAGATCTTCCTTGCATAGGGTCTTTCCTGTGAGGTTCCGGGGAGAATAATTCGCAGCGAGATATTTGTCAATTTCCGGGTTCCACACTCGGTAATCCACACCATTCAAAATGCCGTGAAGACGTTGCTTGATCGAGCGCATCAGACCATCTAACCCAAAACCGAATTCCGGTGTCTGGATTTCAAGGGCATAGGTCGGGCTGACAGTAACAACTCTCTTTGCGTAAACGATTCCAGCCTTTAACAGGCTCATCCGCTCATAGAACTCAAGCCCTTCCATCCGGTAATACTTATCCGGCAGGCCGATATTCCCAACCCCTTCACGAGGGACCAGCCCCAGATAGCCCATATTATGAATAGCAAAGATCCCTGCAGAGCCTGGCAGGACGCCATGGTCCAAGAGGGCCATTACCAGTCCGGTCTGCCAGTCGTTTGCCAAGATTATATCCGGCTGAAGAGAGAGTGCCGAGCAGAGAGCGGGGATGCTGTGGGAGAAAAAAATATACCGCTCCGGGTTGTCAAAATATTCCCCCTTGTCAGTCCCGTAGATTCCATTTCTGTCAAAAAATTCATCCCGCCGCACCAGGTATATGGGCACATTGCGATCCAGTTGACCAAGCAGTATATCCCCTGTGACATTCCTCTTCCCCAATGCTACAGATAGGTCCTCGATCCTGACTTCCCATTCCTTGATCTGTTTCAAGGCAGGTCGGTATGCTGGCAGTACCACCGAGACCCTGCAGCCCAGTTCAGTTAAGGCTATAGGCAGGCTTCCTATGACATCACCCAAGCCGCCGGCCGTGGCTAACGGTGCAGCCTCCGATGCAATAATCAATATGTTCATAAGACCTCTTTCCTCCCGCTAAAACCTTTTACACTGTCTAAGGCGGCCCCCCGCCTGTGGCTGGGGGGAGCCTCTGCTGTTACCTGTCTAATCCCTTGACATCATAGGGATGGCTCCCTATCATAGCTCCGACTTTAAATAGTGCCTGAATGAAAACTGTCTTTTTCGCCCATATCTGCGTCAGACTCAAATCTTAATCCTCGAAATACTCAATGTATTCCTGCGGTTAAAATTATCGTCTTTCTTGATCTGAACGAAAAATCCTAGTTTTCGTTCGGACACTAAGATAGATTATTTTTCCATTCAAACATTTCACAAATGCTCAAAGAGGATTTCGATGAAAATATTTGATAATCTACATTTCTTTCCGTGGAATAGCATGACCGCAAATAATTGCAACACCTATTTTATTGACTGCGAAAAAAGGATACTGGTGGATCCCGGCCACTACCATCTCTTCGATCATGTACGGGACGAGCTCTCCGGGCTTTCCCTTTCCCCCAAGGATATCGAGATGGTAATCATCACCCACGCTCATCCCGATCATATGGAAGGTGTAAAGATTTTTCAAGAGACAGATACACAAATTGCAGTCTCATCTGCGGAAATGGAATTCATAAAAGCCGTTGCCCCTCATTACGGAGAAGCCCTTGGCATTCCCGGGTTTGAGCCGGACATCCTGCTTCAAGAGGGGGACTTGAAAATCGGCAGCCTGAATTTTGAGGTCATCCATACCCCGGGACACTCACCAGGCTCCGTGTGCCTCTATTGGCCTGACAAAAAAACGCTTTTCACAGGCGATGTCGTCTTTGACCAGGGGATAGGGAGAACCGACCTCCCCGGCGGTGACGGAGAGAAACTCAAGGAGAGCATCAGGAAGATCTCCAGTCTTGACGTGGACTATGTGCTAACTGGTCACGGCGATATTGTAGCGGGCAAGGAGGCTGTAAAGCAGAATTTTAAAGCAATTGAGGATTTTTGGTTTGGGTATATTTAACCGATGGCTGCAGGTACATCTATTACGGCCTGGATCTTGGATGTCTGATTTTACAATCTTCTGCCGTTCTTCTGTGTCTGTCCCATGAGAAAATCAACGTCGCACCAGAAGCCATCAGTAGATTTTGATTTGCAACAGTTAGAGATTTTTCGCAAGGTAGTTGATCTGAAGAGCTTTTCCAGGGCCGCCAAAGAGGTATTCCGTGCTCAGGCCTCGGTCAGCGAGAGGATCGCCACACTCGAAGATATGGTTGGGACAAGACTCCTCGATCGTTTGGGCAGGGAGGTGGTTCCCACTAAGGCGGGCGAACTGCTCTACAAACACGCAGTACTCCTTTTAGAGATGAAGAGAACTGCATCCCTGGAGATGGAGAGTTTTCTTGGACTCAAGCGGGGTAAAATTCACCTGGGCGGTAGCACCATCCCTGGCGAATATATCCTCCCGAATGTCATAGGACAATTTTGCCGGCAATACCCTTCTCTATCAGTAACGCTGACTGTTGGAGACACAGGCAGAATCGGAACCCGCGTTTTAACTGGCGATCTTGAGTTGGGGGTGGTTGGTTCCAAGGGCTCTCAGCAAAGCCTTATTCACCGTGAACTGTGGAAGGATGAACTTGTCTTAGCCGTCCCTGCCAAACATCGGTGGGCAGAAAAAAGTGAGATCTCTACGGAAGAGCTTTGTAAAGAGCCTTTTATCTTCAGAGAACCTGGCTCGGGCACATTCAAGATCCTCGATGATTATCTCCGGTCCGCCGGGGCAAAAGGACTGACTGCCCTCAAACCGGTCGCATGGTTTGGCACATCCACGGCCATCAAGGAGGGAATAAAGGGGGGGCTTGGTGTATCGATCCTTTCCTCAAGGGCCTTAGATACTGAATTGAGGACTGGCATTCTCAAGGCCTTGAAGGTAAGGGATCTCCCAATGTCCCGCAGTTTTTACCTGATCAGAGATAGAAGGAGGATTCCGTCTCCCCTTTGCCAAGCCTTGATCGACTTTTTATTTACTACCTCAGAAAAATAGAAAGACATACATGATTTATAAGCTGATTTATAACCGTAGGGATGTTCTGTCAGCGACAGTTGTGGATAACGATATTCGTCTTAAGATTAAAAATGTCTCAGGGACAGAAAGGTCAACGCGCAATTGATGAAGCGTCTTAACATCCTCGATGGGTTGCACAGATATCGGCTTGACCGGCACATCTCCAGCCTGTTAATGGCCATTGCGATCGGTATCCTCAGCGGATACGGGGCAGTGCTCTTCCGCTTTGCGATCCAGGGCGCCCAATATGCCTTTTATCAAAACGCCGAAGATATCCTGACCTTTGTCAGCACCGTACCTGCCTACAGCCTAATAGGCATGCCCGCCCTCGGGGGGTTGGTGGTCGGTTTGCTCGTTCGATTTGGGGCAAGGGAGGCCAAGGGGCATGGAGTTCCTGAAGTTATGGAGGCAGTGTCTCTTCGCGGCGGCCGTATTCGCAAGAGAGTTGCCTTTGTAAAGATCATTGCCTCTGCCGTATGTATCGGCTCAGGGGGTTCAGTGGGCCGGGAAGGGCCGATTGTCCAGATCGGTTCGTCGATAGGCTCCAGCATCGCCCAGCTATTCAAGTCCTCCGGGCC
>DAOVUP010000052.1 GCA_030632525.1 Desulfobacteraceae bacterium
ATCCATAATCTGCTGGTTCGGCACTGCAAGATATCCGGCGTCATTTACAGCTGTAAGGGTGCGGTTAAGGATTTTATTAGAGAGATAGACCTGCAGGGTGGCTATGACTTGTGCAGCAGACAGCCCCGCAAGGAAGGACGCGGCAGGATAGCAGATGGTTTGCCATCCGGAAGATGGCAAAAAGGTGTTCTGATCGCTATTGATAGGTAACCCTGAAGACCTCTTCAATGGTCGTGATCCCGCTTAATACCTTCTGTGCCCCGTCCTGACGCAGGGTAGACATCCCCTGTTCAACCGCCTTCTGTTTTATGGCATTGGCATCAGAGGTTTTTAGTATCAGATTTCTGACCGGTTCATCCAAGATCATCAACTCGAACATGCCGGTCCTCCCCTTGAATCCCGTATCAAGACACGAAGGGCACCCCCTCCCCCTGCAGATCTTTCTCCCTCGAAACATTTCGCGGCTGATGCCGATACTCTGCAGAGATTCCGCGTCGGGTGCATATTCCTCTTTGCAGTCTTTGCAAATAACGCGGATCAGTCTCTGTGCTAAAATAGCGGTCACTGAGGATGTTACTAAGAAAGGCTCTATCCCCATGTCAATAAGACGGGTCGTGGCGCTGGCAGCATCATTGGTGTGCAGGGTCGAAAAGACCAAATGTCCGGTCAGGGCCGACTGAATGGCAATCTCGGCGGTTTCCAGATCACGTATTTCACCCACAAGAATTACGTCCGGGTCCTGACGAACCATGGATCGAAGCCCCTTGGCAAAGGTGAGATCGATCTTCGGATTGACCTGAATCTGGCCGATCCCTTCGATCTGGTACTCAATAGGATCCTCAATAGTAATGATGTTGATGTCGGTCTTGTTAATAGTGGAAAGGGCTGCATAGAGGGTAGTGGTCTTCCCGCTTCCGGTAGGTCCAGTGACCAGAATGATCCCGTGCGGGGATTGAATAAGTCTGTCAAATTCTCCCAAGCGGTCAGCCGGCATCCCGAGGTCAGAGACATCCAACAGGACATTGGTCTTGTCTAACAGTCGAAGCACAACCCGCTCGCCAAATGCCACCGGAATGGTTGAAACCCGGATATCGATGTTTTTGTCAGCAATCCTGATCTCGATCCGGCCGTCCTGGGGCAGTCTTTTTTCTGCTATGTTCATCTTGGCCATGATCTTGATTCGGGAGATCAGGGCCGATTGAATATGTTTGGGCGGTGAGAGCATATCGTAAAGGATGCCGTCCACCCTGTAACGAATATTGAGACTGTGCTGGGAGTGCTCTATATGGATATCGCTGGCCCTGGCCTTTACGGCCTGTGACAACATCAGGTTTACCAGCTTCACAACCGGGGCATCGCTGGTGTCCTCGAGGAGATCTCCCGCCTCTTCAATCTCGGAGAGGATCTGACTGGTCTCCTCACCGTGCATATCCTCGATTACCTGTTCGGCTGAATCGCGGCTAACGTCGTAAGCAAAATTGATGACAGAAAGAATACTCCCATAGGGAGCTAAGACTACCCCTGCCTCTTTCAGGCCGGTAAGAAGTCTCAGATCATCTAAGGGTTGAAACAGGAGTGGATCATTGATGGCAAGGTTAGCGCCGCCGGAAGTAACAACGGGGGCCATTCTATGTTTCCTGAGAAACTGAATCGGAATCTCTTCAGCAAAGGATGTGTCTATGTCTCGAGTTGAGAGGGTTGTCAAGACCGGTAGATCGAACTGGATGCCGAGGGCATTTAAAAGCTCTGTCTCTGTGACAGCCCCCTGCCGGATAAGGATCTCCCCTATTCGGCCACCCTTTTCCTCCTGGATCTTGAGGGCATCCTCAAGGCTTTTTTGGGAAAGACCGGATGTCTCTAATAATATTTCGCCGATTCGCCGGTGCCGCATGGGAGACTTTTGGATTGTTGATTGTTGATTGAAAAGAACCGGGTTGCGAGTTGCGGGTTACAAGTTTCCAGTTTTCCCGCTTAAAAACGGGATCTTCGACCTGCAACTTGTAACTTGACAAATAACTAATACCCAGTACTCAATACCGTTACTCCTTCTCTACAGGCTCAGGGGCCTTCCCCTCCCTTTTATACATCTTTATAACACCTTCCTTGATCGTCTCGATCTGGTCTTTCTTCTCCTCATAGACTTTTCTTGCCTCTGCAGGGTTTTGGATGATATGAGGCGTCAGAAAAACAAAGAGATTGGTCTTTTCAATTCTTTTGGAAGTGCCCTTGAACAACCAGCTAATCAAAGGAATATCCCCGAGGCAGGGCACCTTATAATCCACATGGGTCGTTTCGTCACCTATCAAACCTCCGATGACGACCGTGTTGGCATCCTTTACAATAACGGTGGTCTGGGCCAGGCGTTTGTTGGTCGAGGGCCTGTCGGTTTGCGAGGTACCGATCAACCTCGAGACTTCCTGAAAGATCTTGAGCCTGACAAAGCGCTCCTGGCTGATCTGTGGTGTCACCTTCAGGGTCACCCCTACGTCTTTGTATTCATAGTTGGTGTAGTCCTGCTGTGCAACTGTTACGTTTTGGCTGGTGATATAGGGAACGTTTTTACCCACATATATCTCGGCCTCTTCATTGTCCGTGGTCAGGATCTGCGGGGTTGAGAGGATATTAACTTCAGTATCCTGCTGGTATGCATGGACAATTGCGGCCAGATTGGGAAACTCGACCCCGGCTATTTCAATGGCGTCAGAGATAATACCGAGGGAAAACCCGCTGGTCAGCGTCCCGCCTAAAGCGCTTCCGATCTTTGAGAAATCATTGGGGCTTGATCCGGCAAAAACCCCCGCGTTTTTCCCATCGTATGAAAATGTCTTGATCCCCTCCCATTCCACACCGAGGCTGAAATCCTTATCCACGTTCACTTCCATGATCAGGGCCTCGATATAGACCATCATTCTTGGAATATCTAATTTTGTTATAACCTCTTCCAAGACCCGGTAGTCATCTTTGGTGGCCATAATGACGAGAGAGTTTGTTGCCTTATCGGCAACGATCCGGGCCTCTTTAGAAATCACGGGTGTCTTCCCCTTTCTTGCCCCGGGAGTCTGTTTTGAGGGAAGAGACGTCAGGACTTTGGTAAGGTCTTCGGCATTGGCGTGTTGCAGGTAGTAGACGCGAATGTCCCCTTCACCCCGGGGCGGTTGCCTGTCTAAGAGCTTCACAAGTTTTTTGATCTTAACGGTATCGTCTTCAGATGCCAGCAGTATCAGCGAATTGGTCCTCTCATCCGGCACGATCTTGATAACTACCTCACCACGAAGGGTGCTTTTCGTCTTTACCGCCCTCTTCTGGAAGACTGTGCCTAAGGACTTGGCAAGGACGGTTGCCGTCGCGTACTCAAGCGGTACGACAGATAGCTCTTCGCCAACACCCTCCACATCGATTGCCTTTGTAATGCGGAGCAGTCGTTCTATATTGGATTGGACATCGGTGACGATCAGGGTTCGTGCGGGGGAGTAGGAGACAATTACACTGCTCTTGGATATGAGGGGTGTAAAGAGTTTTTTTAACTCTTGAGGATCAGCATATCTCAGGGGGATCAGCTGGGTTATCACCTTGTCTTCAGGCCCTATAGCACCTTCCCGCAGACGCGTCTCGACACTCTTTGTCCTTGCGCTTACCGCCGGAACGATTTTTGTTATTCTTCCGGCAGGCACGGTGGTGTAACCGTGAACCTCTAATACCGATTCAAACACCTTGTACGCTTCATCCTTTGAAATCTTGTTGGGGGAGACAATGGTCACCTTTCCCCTTACCGCCTTGTCTATCACAAAATTCTTTCCGGTCAGTTCACTGATAAACTTGATAAATATCGGGATATCCACATTATCAAAGTCGATGGTGACATAGGGGTCGGCCGGTTTTTCCGTATCGGCCCTCTTCTCAATGGGTGTTTTTTCCTGAGGGGAAGACGTCACCGGTACTTCCTTTGGTGGTTTGGCCGTATTTCTCCCGGGAGCGGAGGCCCCTCCTGGGCGAAGCTCAGGTGGGGCCGCTATCACCGCAGGGGTGGGCAAAGGGGTTTTGGGAGAGACGGCTTCCTTGTCTTTTTGTTCGGTTGCAGGAACAGCAGGCGTCACTCCATCTTCTCCCGCGATCCGCGCCCCTTCAACATGCGCTACGGTCACCATGAGGCAGACTGCGACCCACAGGAAATATTGCAGATATTTTGTTTTTAAATAGTCCATGATTCGGTATTGGGTACTGGGTATTAGGTACTGGGTACTGGGTATTAGTTATTTGTTATTAGAGGTCAATAGTCAAGTTGCGAGTTAATCCGCTTTCGCTTTGCTCATCCCGCCTATGTTCAGCTTTTCCATTCAAAATTTGATGTCGGAGTCTTCGCTTACCTGGACGTTCGATGTTCATATTTTATTGTTCATTTATCCTGCATCATGCATCGTGTATCATGCATCACTTGTCAATATTCAATCCACAATACCCTTGAATCCGGCCAAATCATGTAGATTCCCGAGATCCGTATCCTCTTTCGCCCATTCCTTGACCGGTGGGTGTATCGAGATCGCCCTCTTGAGATATCTTAGGGCCTGTTCCGGCCGGTCCGTCAGGGCGAAGAGACAGGCGAGGTTGTAATAGGGATCCACATACTCAGGCTTCAAACGAATCGCTTTTTCAAATCTGCTCACGGCAGCAGGATAGTTCCTATCCTTAATAAGCAGCACACCGAGGTTATTCAATGCGACGACGCATCCGGGATCGGCAATGAGCGCCTTTTCATACCACATTTTTGCCCTGTTCAGGCGGCCGCTCTTATGGTCTTCCTTTCCGCGTTCATAGAGCTCCATTGCATCCGCGGTCTTTTCATGTACCGGTAGTTGGACCGGCTTCCGCTGTTTAGGTGCAATATTTGTCCTGACCTGAGGACCATCTAAATCCAACCACGAATAGGACATAAAAGCAAGAAAAAGGATTACAAGAGATACAACAATTAACAGGATCGATTTTTTCACAAGCCCTGATCTTTTTGAACGGGATGATATTATTCCGCCATATTTTCCATAACGGTCATCCCTCTCTATCTGAGCCTTCTTTAATGCCTGATGAATATAGCTCAATTCCTCAATCCCATCCGCAGATTACACAGATTATTCAAACGGACTATCTGAATTATCCGTTCCAAGTTTCAAGTTTCCCCGCTTAAAAACGGGATCTTCGACCTGCATCGTCCATTCCCTGCAACCCGTAACTCGTAACCCGTAACTCGCAACTTACCCAATACCCAGTACCTAATACCCAATATCTAATACCCAATGCCCAATCACTCCGTCATCTGAAAGAGCAGGGCCATGGTCCTTCGGCCGACAATACCGTCTTCATGCAGGCCAAAGTCCCTTTGAAATCTTATCACTTCCTTGGAGGTCTGCTCGTCAAAGACACCATTCGGCTCAACCGGGTATCCAATGCTGTCTAACACCCTCTGAACCTTTAACACTTCAGGGGAGTTCATCCCTCTGCTCAAATATGTCTCTCTCTCTCCGTAGGGATAAACCGCTGAAACCGTTCTGCCCCAGTGTGCTAAAATGAAATTCCTGGTTACAGACCGCCGGTTTCCTTCACCGTCTATAGCAATTACGCTATTGTAGGTTACTTCACATATCAAAAGATAGCATGGTTGAGGCACGGAGAGAGGTAGAACCCCGGAGAGCTTCACACGAAAAGGCTTTTTAAACAACGTAAAGTATTCGGCCGCCACATTGAAAGAGACCAACCCCAAATCGAAATTATCTGTATTCAGGTTCTCTTTTCCCTCCTCCACGGACCGGAGCCCGGGCCTGCCTCGAAAAAGATCGAAAAGCCCTGCGAGGCTTGATCTTTCATCTAAGAACAGGCTGTTAAGGCCTTTTTCGCGGTGACTAAGGATGGTGGGGCTCTTTTCCGCCTCACGAGGAGCGACTAACTCTGTTCGCAAAAATACCTCCAGTATATGATTTCTGAGGTTCCATCCGGCAAAAGCCGCCGTAATCATCAGCAATATGAGCAGTGTAATCGTAACCGGTGTTACGCTCTTTGACCGCCCGTCAAACGTCTGCCTAGACCCTGCGCCCCCTCTCAGATCCCTGATGGCATCTTTGACCATTGCTCTCGTTATACTCTGCTTTTCACCGGTGTATGCGATAAGGAGCGCTCTGTCGCAGACCGCATTGATCCTCCTCGGGTTCCCGGAGGTATACTCATAGATTTTTTTGAAGGCCCTGTTTGTGAAACTAGGATTTCCGCTTCCTCCTGCCACCAAAAGACGATGGTCCACATATCCCTTCAGATCAGCAGGGCCAAGGGGATTTAGATGATAACGCACGGTAATCCGCTCATTCAACTGCCTTAACGATGGTGCCGCCAAAACCCCTTTCAGCTCTGACTGTCCAACGAGCACAACCTGGATCAGCTTATCCTTTTCTGTCTCTAAGTTTGAAAGCATCCGTATCTGCTCCAGCACGGTATGCGAGAGGTTTTGAGCCTCGTCAATAAGAAGGAGCGCGTTGCCCCCGCTGCTGAAGTTTTCTAACAGGAACTGGTTGAGCGCATCTATATAATCCTTCTTGGTCTCTGCTCCAGCCCCCATTTCAATGCCGAATTCATGGTTGATTGTCTCTAAGATCTCCATATCAGAGATAAAGGAACTGAATATCAGGGCGCTCTTTGTGTTTTCATCTATGTGCTCGAGGAGGGCCCGGCAAAGAGTGGTCTTGCCGGTGCCAATTCCCCCTGTTATGGCAATAAATCCCCTCCGCTCATTAATTCCATAGAGCAGATGGTCGAGGGCCTCCCTGTGATACCGACTCAAATAGAGATATCTCGGGTCTGGTGTCAGATTGAATGGATTTTCCTTGAAACCGAAAAAAGTTGTGTACATGTTTTTTAGGTTGCGGGTTGCAGGTTCCAGGTTACGGGTTGTCCCGCTGAAGACGAGATTGGGCGCTCCTGGATTGATAATTGTTGATTGTTGATTGAAAAGCCAACAGGTTTCAGTTGTGTATGGATAGTTCCCAATTTCCAGTATCCCCGCTTAAAAACGGGATCTTCTACCAGCATCATTTATCATTCCAGTGACGAGTAACGAGTAACCAGCAACGAGCATCCAGTCACCTACTTAAAACGATAATTTATGGTTTTAGGTTTGCCCCCGCGGCTTATTTCCATTGAAAGTGGCGCCCCCGATTCCAGGGCCTTATAAAAAGAAAAAGCATCTTCCGGTGTATTTATCTGTTTGCCGTTTATACCCTTGACAATGTCACCTCTCTTGAGACCTAATTTGGTAAAAAACGAATTTGCCTTAATATAGCTGAGTGCAAAGCCATCAGGCTTGCCATCCTTCAAATGGGGGCGAATCCGGGCCTGGGTCAACAGCTTATTAATATTCTTTAGGGAGTCTTGAATGTCTGATCGCGCTAACGTTACAATGCCACCGCTCTGAACCGGCTTGACAGAGGAATTCGGGCGACTCCCTTTCACCGATTCAGGCGTCTCCATCGAGAGGATCTCATCTTTATCACCAACCCGTAAGACCACCTTCCCCCACAGGATTTTCTTGACAACCGCATTCTGGACAGAGTCTCCCACCCTGTAGAGGCCCTGTGTTTTCCTGCCGGTTTCCTCAATAACAGCACGGGCATTTTCCTCAGAACCGGTAACAGTCCCTAACAGAGAGATCTTGAGAGAGGTAGGCTCAAGGGCCTCAATCTCCTTTGCCTCCATATCCCGGAGTTCCACCACATCGCTGGAGGCCTCGCCCGACGAGCCAAATATATTTCGATCGACTATCACGTCGAAGCTATTCAAGGGTTGGGGAACATAATGGGCAATATTCGGGGCCCTGACCTCTGCCATCTCAACTGAACGGAGCTCGGTAAGCTGGAAAC
>DAOVUP010000059.1 GCA_030632525.1 Desulfobacteraceae bacterium
ATAATGAGAACCTGTCTACATTAAAGGCTATTCATCTCGCTTTTCCCCAGGCAGTGCCTGCGGTATCTGCAATAGATCTCTCACGCTGTCTTTACCTCTTGAGGACAGAGTGCCAGATCTGTGTCCCGGCATGCAAGAATAAGGCGATAGACTTTCATCACCACGAAGAGAAGCTGAAAATTGAGGTCGGCAGCGTAATCTTGGCCCCTGGTTACGAACCATTTGAGCCCCAACTGCAGAGCCAGTACGGTTATCCAAGGCTGATAAACGTGGTTACCAGCCTCGAATTGGAACGTTTGTTGAGCGCGTCAGGACCCAATCGGGGGTCATTGTGCAGGCCATCGGATGGGAAACCGCCTGAGAAAATAGCCTGGATTCAATGTGTCGGATCCCGTGACACCAATACCGGCAATACCTACTGTTCAGCGGTCTGCTGTATGTATGCCATGAAGCAGGTAATCCTGTCCAAGGAGCATCTCCCTGATCTCAATGCCCTTATCCTGCACAATGATATTCGGGCCTATGGAAAGGGGTTTGAACGCTATTATGAAAGGGCTCAGAATACCCCGGGGGTCCGGTTTATCTGGAGCAAGGCCTCGGTTTTAGGAGAGCAGCCCGAAACCGGAAACGTGGTGCTCAGATATCGTCTCAATGGCGGTGAAGTAAAGGATGAGGAATTCGATCTTGTTGTCCTTTCTGTTGGCCTCTGCTCGCCTGACAGCAACAGGCAGCTGGCGGATAAACTTTCTGTCAGTACAAATCGGTACGGTTTTTGTGAGAGATCCGGTTTTTCCCCTATTGAGACCTCTCGGCCTGGCATATATGCCTGTGGCGCGTTTCAGGCCCCTATGGATATCCCGGATTCGGTCACCATGGCAAGTGGGGCTGCCTCACTCGCTTCACAGCTACTCTCTGAACAGAGAGGGACCTTAATTTCGGAAAAGTCATACCCGCCCGAGCGGGATGTTAGTGGAGAACCGCCGAGAGTTGGTGTCTTTGTCTGTGACTGTGGCACCAATATCGTCAAGGTGGTGGATGTGGCAGGCGTTGTCGAGCATGCGAAAAGTCTGCCCGGAGTTGTACATGCTGAAGAGGACACATTTAGCTGTTCCATTGATTCCATTTCTCACATGGTTGAAACTATCAAAGAAAAAAGTCTAAACAGGTTAGTGGTTGCCGCGTGCACACCGAGGACCCATGAGCCGGTCTTCCAGGACGTGCTCAGACAGGCGGGTCTGAATCCGTATCTGTTTGAAATGACCAATATCAGGGAGCATTGTTCCTGGGTCCATATGGGGGAGAAGGAAAGGGCAACCCGGAAAGCAGAAGATCTGCTGAAAATGGCTGTTTCCAAGGCAGGACTGCTGAAACCCCTGCCTCAGTTGTCTTATGCGGTCACCGGAACGGCTTTAGTGATAGGGGGGGGCATATCCGGAATGGTGAGCGCCCTGGCCCTGGCCCACCAGGGGGTCAAGGTATATCTGATTGAAAGAGGAGAAGAGCTTGGTGGCTTAGGCAGGCGTATCCGTTATTCCATGGAAGGGGATGATGTCCGGGCCTATGTTCAGGACCTCATTAGAGAGATTTATTCCAACCTCTTAATCCAGATTTATACTGAGGCCGAGCTGGTCGATTTTTCCGGGTACGTGGGCAATTTTTTTAGCAAAATAGGTCTAAGAAAGTGTAATATACTCAAGGAGATCAACCACGGTGTTACCATCGTTGCCACCGGAGCCGAGGAATTCAGACCCGCGGAGTATCTTTTTCAGGAAGATTCGCGTGTCTTGACCTTGCTTGAATTAGAAGATGAAATAGAAAGAGGAAGTGAAAGGATAAGAAACTCTAATACATTCGTCATGATTCAGTGTGTGGGCTCGAGGGATAAGGACCGACCATACTGCAGCAGGGTATGTTGTTCTCAGGCCATAAAGGATGCCCTGGCTCTGAAAAAGATAAACCCGGATATGGAGATCTATATCCTTTATCGAGACATGAGGACCTATGGGTTCAGGGAGGATTACTACCAAGAAGCGGCGGATCAGGGGGTGATATTTATCCGTTATGACGCTGATGACAGGCCTGACGTGAAGGTAGTTGAGGAAAACGGCAGGTCTGTTCTAAGGGTTCTTATAACAGAACCTGTGCTGGGAAAACGTCTCATATTAGATGCCGATATGTTGGCCCTTGGCGTTGCGACGGTCCCCCCAACGGGCAGCAAGAAATTGTCTCAACTGCTCAAGGTTCCCATAAATGAGGACGGTTTTTTTATGGAGGCCCATATGAAGCTCCGCCCTGTTGATTTTGCAGTAGACGGGATCTTTATGGCCGGCCTCGCACATAGTCCCAAATTTATTGATGAGAGTGTTGCCCAGGCTAAGGCGGCCGCCTCACGGGCCATGACCATACTGGCCAAAGACGAGATGATGGCCGATGGCATGATCTGTGCGGTGAACAGGCAAAAATGCACCGGCTGCGGGGTTTGTCAGGAGATCTGTTCCTTTAATGCCATAGAGGTTGATCTGAAGGAGGGTGTCGCTATAATCAATAATGCCCTATGCAAGGCTGCGGGTTATGCTCATCCTCATGCAGGAGCGGCGCCCTGGATATCATGGGGTTCACTGAAGAGCAGACCATGTGTTTGATTGATAGTGTCTGAAGGAAAACTGTTTTTTTCGCCCATATCTGAGTCGAAAAATAGATTTGAGAGGGTTAAGATGTTTGGCTGGAAAGGAAAAATGTTGAGGATCGATCTTTCACGGAGAAACTGTTCTGTGGAAGAGACGCCATCTGATTTGATCAGGGATTATATGGGCGGGCGTGGTGCGGGTCTGAAGATCCTCTTTGACGAGATTGATCCGATGACCGATCCGCTTGGCCCTGAAAATAAATTGATCTTTGCTACCGGTCCATTGGTGGGAACAGGAGTTCCGGCGGGGGGGAGATACATCGTCGTATCCAAATCACCCCTGAGCGGCGCAATTGCCAACCCCTGTTGCGGTGGGTACTTCGGGCCAAATCTGAAGTTTGCAGGTTATGATCTGCTAATCATTGAGGGGAAATCGTCAGAGCCTGTTTACTTATTCATCCGGAATGATGTTGTTGAGATCAGGCCTGCCGGACAGTTGTGGGGAAAGTGGGCTACGGAAACTGAGAGATTAATCAGATCGGAGATGAGCGAGGATTTTGATGAGTGGGAACTCAATAATATGAGTATCGTAACCATCGGACCTGCAGGAGAGAATCTGGTCAAGTTTGCCTGTATTATGTCTGACGGGGGCAGGGCCGCCGGGCGGTCCGGGCTTGGTGCGGTTATGGGTTCGAAGAATCTAAAGGGATTGGTTGTCAGTGGTACGGGGGAAGTGAAAATAGCGGATGTGGGTGGTTTCAAGAAGGCTGTCATGGATTTCTTTGAAGAGGGTAGGGCGAACGAGACCCTGGAGAAAAGACGCAGGTGGGGGACGTGGAGTCTTCCAGGCCGGGCCAATAAGACCGGGACCCAGGCCGCCCTTAACTTTCAGTCTGGGTATTTTGAACCATTCACGAAATTCGAAGACCCTGATTTTATCCGTGACAGCATCCGTGTGAGAGATGAGGCATGCTTTGGCTGTCCTTTTGCCTGCAGTAAGAGGAGTCGAATAGAAGACCTGGCATATCCGGGCACCACCAAAGGACCGGAGCACGAGTCAATGGCCCTGTTGGGATCCAACTGCGGCATTGGCGATCTTGATGACATATACAGGGCCAATTATCTCTGCAATGAGTTAGGGATGGACACGATTTCTGCCGGGGCAATCATCTCTTGTGCCATGGAGCTGTTTGAAAAGGGGTACCTGCCAGAGAAAGATATTGGATACCCTTTGGGTTTCGGCAGCAACGAGGCCATGTTTCAGTTAATGAGAAAGATAGCCCTCCGCGAAGATTTTGGCGATTTGTTAGCTGAAGGTGGGAATGCGCTGGCACGAAAGTACGGTCACCCCGAGCTTTTCATGGGGATAAAAGGGATGGGTATGCCTGCCTGGCACCCCCAGGGCGTTGAAGTTATCGGTCTGCAATACGCTACAAATAATGTTGGGGGCTGCCATACTAAGGCGACGTTGCCCTTTTATGAGGGACGGAAAGACCCTGAACGTCATGTGGAGTTGACAAAACAGGATCAGGACTACATTGCTGTGGTTGATTCCAGCGTTCTATGCTGGATTATCTATCATGGCCCCCTATGGGGTGAAAAACTCCTTTCCTGGCTCCAGATTACCACGGGTATCGATTACACAGAAAATGATCTGTCCCTGATTGGTGAAAGGATTTGGAACTTAGAACGAATATTCAATCTCAAAGCAGGGCTTAGCAAAAAAGATGACAGACTCCCCAAGAGAATAACCGACGAACCAAGAGTGAAAAATCAGGTGGTCCACCTTGATCGAATGTTGCCCGAGTACTACAAATTGAGGGGTTGGGATGAGAATGGCATTCCCACACCTGAAAAACTACAACAGTTGGGACTTGAAAAGGAAGGGGCAGGGATTTGAGGATAAAGATAGATCATTTAAAATGTACCGGATGCAAGCTCTGCGAAGTCGTCTGCTCTTTGCAGCATACGGAAGCGGTCAATCTCTGGAGATCGAGAATAAGGGTATTTATAAAGGAAGATTATTGTCTTCCTGTGATAGCAGGGCCATATACAGAGGCCATGTGCAATTCAAAGGATGTGGTTTTGGTAGAAGGGAAAGAGATCGATGGGTGTGTTGTATGCAGGGCTTCATGCCCGGCTAAGTCCATATTTAAGGAACCTGACACTGCCATTCCCTTGAAATGCGATTTCTGCGGTGATCCTCCTGATCCCCAATGCGTTGCCTGGTGTGATGCTGACGCACTCACGATTTGTGATTGAAATTTTGAGAATTTGGCATCCTTCATTCACAAGTTTACACATTTTTCTGAAATGGGGTATATTATCGACTTGAAACCAGATGCCGAAACTGGAAATTCGAAATTTGATAAGAGATCTACATTCTTCTGTTTTCCCGATTTCAAGTTTCAATTCCGCGTGTCGTGGGATAAACTACTTTTGGTTTGTAAGGCCAAATTTCCAATTTCTGTTTTCTAATTTCAGCGTTCCGTGAACGGTTGCGGTTGGATAAACCACTTAACCAGTTAGCTTTGTCAAGGTAAGGGCCAAAGGTCGGGCTGTATCTTAATGGGAGCCCTTCCGCCACCAAAAACCACAAAGGATAAGGAGAAGAAAAAATGAAAACCTATGATGTAGTTCCGGGCCTTGAGTTTGACGAGAAGGTAGACCTTGAAAAATCACCGGCATGGTTTTTGGATGCCACCCATTCCGTGCCACCATGGACACCCATGTTCGGATGGTTCTGGATCAACTTCTGCCGTCATGGGATGCAGTACGGGGCCGAGAAACTGAGCCTCCCCACGGTCAAGGGCTGGGATTGGAGGTTTAAGGACGGAGGTGGGTATCTCACCCTGAACCTTGTAATGGATGAAGGAGAGCGAAAAGAACGGGAGGTAAAGTTCAGAGAGGCTATTCGCCCGTTTATTGAGGACTATGACAAGTTATGGGGCGGTTATGTGGACGAAATGCTTGGCCACTACGCAAGGTTGAAGGCCTGTGATGTTGATACGGCTGATAACACCGAGCTTCTTGCTAACTTCGAAGACACTATAAATGTTTGCAGACGCATGTGGGAGGTCCACATGTACATGATGTATGGCGTCGACACGGCATTCATTCTTTTTGAGAATGTGTGTAAAGACACCCTCGGCATAGACGACACACACCCCACCTTTCACGATCTCTTGAGGGGTTATGACAACAAGGTATTCGAAGTGGACAGAGAGCTATGGAAGTTCTCCAAGAAGGCCGAGGAAATAGGTGTCGCAGATATCATTCTCAACAATAAGGCGGCAGACGCCCTCGCAGCACTCAGGGAGAGTGATGCCGGGAAGAAATGGCTTGAAGAGCTTCAAGTTTTCCTTAATGAGGACGGGTGGCGTATGCAGCGTATGAGTGAGATAAATATGCCCACCTGGATTGAAGATCCTACACCGGCAATAGCAAGCGTAAAGTTCTTCCTTAAACAGGGAGGCGATTTTAATCTGGATGTGGAGAGGGGGGCGCTGGCCCAAAAACGCGAGGAGGCCACAGAGGAAGTCCTGAAAAAGGTCCCGGATGACCAAAAGGGCTGGTTCAAAACCCTTCTCGGGCTTGCCCAGAAGACGGGTGCCTTCAGCGAGGAACACAACCACTACTTAGACCTTTATACACATGCCCTGATACGAAGGTCGTGCATTGCGATCGGAAAAAGGCTGGCAGCGGCCGGGGTGATTGACGACCCGGAAGATATCCTTTTTCTCATCCCGGACGAGGTCAGGGCCGTTGCCATCGTGCCGGACGGCTCTAACCTCAGGCATATCGTTGAGAGAAGGCGAAAAGATTGGGAAGAGTGGTGCAACAAAGAGAATCCGCCCGCCATTCTCAAGGAAGGCTTTACCATGGATGACGCCATGGGGGTCCTTGTGCAGTCCAATGATCCTATCGCCCTCAAAATCGTGGTTGGGGCTATGCCGGTTCCCAAGCCTGAACTAAACGCAGATCTATACGGTATTTGCGGTTCCGGAGGGATGGTAGAGGGTACAGCAAGGGTAATTATGGAGGAGTCTCAGCTTGATGAAGTGGAGAAGGGGGATATCCTGGTGGCGGCAACAACTGCGCCAAGCTGGACCCCGGTTTTCGGTCTGCTCAAGGCTGTTGTGGTTGACAGGGGAGCGAGTCTCTCTCATTCAGCCATCGTGAGCAGGGAGTATGGCATCCCCTGTGTAATCAATGTGTTTGAGGGAACCGCAAAAATAAAGACGGGTCAACGTATAAAGGTAGATGGCGATAACGGAGTTGTTTATATCTTAGACAAGTAGGCTCACGTTGAGGAATGGAGTATTGGAGTGATGGAGTAATGGAAAAACTAAACGTCTGGAGCCTTTGTTTTCTAAATGCTCCGATTTTCCAGATTTTCAACACTCCGATACCTTTCTCTAAATGATCTCTGTTCACCATCAATGGAAATAATTCAATCCGTCAGGCGGTTTAAGGGCTCGCTCAGAAATAATTTAGCAGAGTTGACGCTCAGATTTGGGCCAGATTCGGAGTCTCGCACGCTCGCTTACCTGGTTGATGCGATTGAGTAAAGCCACAGTAATAGCGAGCTATTTCGAGGACTTTACGATTGAGCAATAACCGAAGATGGTCTGAAGCTGAGATGTCAGAATGTAAAGTTATTTCTGAGTGAGCCCTAAGGACACGGGCGGGAGGAGTATAGCATGGCATCTCAATTTAAGTATATTCTCTGGTTTGAAGAATGTAACAAGAGCGCTCTCCCCCTTGTAGGAGGGAAAAATGCAAACCTGGGGGAGATGGTAAATGCTGGAATAAGGGTCCCTCCGGGATTTGCGGTTACCAGTAAGGCCTTCCAGCAATATATGGGCGAGGCAAT
>DAOVUP010000006.1 GCA_030632525.1 Desulfobacteraceae bacterium
GAAATAAGTGTGCTTTGGCAAGAATCTTGGGCTCAATAATATGAATTGAGTTGCTGAGATTGTGATTGGCAAATCAAATATACTTTTTCCCGAGATGTTAGATTTAGGCACGGAAGACACAATTTTCGATTGGCTGATTTTTTGTATATTTGTCATTTTGTAATCCACAATTTGAAAACTCTTGTGATATCCGTTTCATATCTGTAAAATTGCCAAAGTTGTGATACTCTCAGAGACTGTCGAAGAACCTTAAATCGGTGAATTTGATGCTCGTAAGTCATTGATTTTATTGAATGCGAAATTGCTAAAATCGCCATTTTTGGACTTTTTCGACAGTCTCTCAATGTATCTGTACTTGGGTGATATTTGTGTTTCTGGCAATCAGCACTTTTGCTCAATGAGAAGCAACCGCAATATTATGGTAGTTTCTCGAATTATGTATACCTTCCATTAAACCCAAACCACTCATCACCTCTTTTGCAATACCTATTTAATGGTAATTCATAATTCTATCCCTCCAAGATTGGATCTATAAAAATGATAAATTATCTTGACAGCTAATACCACCATGTGGCAATGAAAAACTATCGTTATCTTCTTTTGAACTGGAATGACCCTTTCTTTTTGGATCTATTTTCTCTTTTGAAGCTACCCCTCCTTCACCTATTCACCTGTGAGGCCATGCCCGAATCAGATATAACTTTAAGCAGAGCCAGTCATCGGTGACAACGCCGGTCAAGCATCCCCCTATGAGGGGCAGAACAGGCCTATTCCCTTAAATTTTCATCGCCACATCATAAGCCGATGCAATGGCC
Source organism: Desulfobacteraceae bacterium (assembly GCA_030632525.1). GTDB lineage: Bacteria > Desulfobacterota > DSM-4660 > Desulfatiglandales > Desulfatiglandaceae > Desulfacyla. The sequence goes on from DAOVUP010000006.1 coordinate 816, forward strand.
GCCATTGCGTTGCCAATCTTGTCGCAGTCACCCAATTTGTAAATTTCAGGCACTTTTCCCCTTAGGGCCTTGGCCAAATCCCTTCTGGGACTTGCCCCCACACTAACAATGATGGTATCCGCATCGAGCAAGAACGTGATCCCAGCTTTCTCCAAGATAATTCCTTCCTCAGTGATCTTTTTGACTTTCACATTTCCACAGACCCGAACGTTTTCACGATAGAATCGCTTGAAGAGATAATTTCTTGAGGTGTATCCCATACCTGGCACAGCAGTCTCTCTCTCAGTGACAATACTCACCAGTTTGCCCTGAGAAGCCAAGTGTTCGGCCGTATCCGTGGCCCCGTATCCTGCGGCGCAAGCATAGCTATTGTGGGAGTTGGCATTCGTCGGATCTCCAGCTATGGGTTCAATCTTGGCTCCACAGGTATATCTGCAGTGGTAGCTGCAGGTCCAGATGGCGACTCGATTCCCCACTTCAGCTTGACCACTCATTACCTCTTCCGCTGACACCACGTTTGGACCTTTGATTCCACTCATTTTTGCCGGCCTCTTTGGATCAGCGCCTACTGCGATCAGCGCTACATCGGGTTTTAACGTTTCAATCATTTTGGGCGTGACTTCGGTGTTCAAGTGCACTTGCACCCCTGCCTTGGGTAAGGCCCGCTCAAAATAGGTAAAGAGGCGCTCCACCTCTGATTTGATCTGAGAACGGGCCACCAACCTGTAGGCTCCTCCCAGTCTCTCCTTCTTATCGTAAAGGCTGACCGCATGCCCTCTTTTGGCCGCCACAAGGGCTGCCTCACAACCCGACGGGCCACCGCCCACAACCAGCACCTTTTTGCTCTTAGGGGCTTTTTCCAGCTTGTCAATGGACCTTTCATCCATGCGCCCGGCTGCAGGGTTGACCAGGCAGGTGGTGGGAGCAAGCATCCACAGCACATCAAAACAACCCTGGGCGCACCATATACAGGGTAGGATCGCCTCTGCCTTTCCTGCAAGGAGTTTATTGCCATACTCTGGATCTGTGATATTGGGTCTTCCTATGCAGACAAAGTCCGTTTGTCCCTTTTCGAGAATATCTTCCACCATGTCTTCAGAGATTCTTTTGGCCACCATCACAGGAATTTTCACCGCCTTCTTCACGCCTTCGGCCAGATACACCCAGGAACCCCTGGGAGAGGCCATGCTCTGATCGTGAAGATTGTGGTCCGATTCCCTTAAGCCGGAGGAGATGTTGATACAGTCCACACCAGCCTTTTCCAGGGCCACGGAAATCATCCTTGCATCAATATGGGTCACGCCTCCGGAAGGATGATAGTCATCACCGTTAATTCTTACCAGGACCGGATAGTCCTGACCGCAGCGATTCTTTATTTCTTCAATCACCTCGCCACAGAACTTGATTCCCCCTTCCATCCCTCCGTACTCGTCTGTCCTTGTATTCAGGGTTGGAGAAAGAAATGCACTGCCCAGATATCCATGGGCATAATGAACCTCCACGGCGTCAAAGCCCGCTTTTTGGGTCCTCAGGGCACCATCACCAAATTGCCTAATGGCGTTCTTACATTCAAATAGGGTCAGCGCACGGGGCTGATCATATAACACCTGGGCACTCCCGGTACCGGAACAGGACACAGGCTGCGAACCGCAGACTTCCGCACTGGTCTGTCTTCCTGAGTGCATGATTTGCAGGGCCACCTTTGTTCCATGTTTGTGTATTTCATTGGTCAATTTTTTTAATGTGAGAATATATTTGTCCTCAGAGACCGCACAATTTAAAACCGATCGCGCTATGGGATAATCAATCGCAGAGGCCTCAATGATGATTAAACCAGCCCCACCTTGAGCCCGCAGACCGTAATAATAGACCGCTTGATCCGTTAAGTGGCCCTGATACGTATAGTTGGTACACATGGCAGGTATAACGAGTCTGTTCCTGAGTTCCATGGTGCCGATCTTACCCGGTTTGGCCAGCAGTTTTGGTTTTTTGCTCATCCTTTGCCTCCCTTTATAAATGGATTAGACTGGATTGAATTAGGTAATGCCCAGCCCCTTTAGCCATTAAAAAACTCCACCAATGAATGCGCCAAATGAGCCAGTGGAACTTTTTCGATGGGATGTGGCGTTTTAGGAAAGATTTGAAGTTGTCCCTTTGGCAGTGATCGATAGGCCTTAACGGTTTCTTCAATGCTTACCAGGCTATCTTTATCTCCAACAGTTACTCTCACCTCCTGCCGAATCTGATCCATCTCCCCGATTGTCGGGCTGCTCTCTGTGACTATAGTAAGCATCATTTCCTTCGTTTTTTGCAAAACATTCCTCCATCCTGACGCAGCATGCATTTCTTCCAGCATCCTGGCAAAATGGGGCACTTTTTCTGAAATCTTTTCAGCGTCTAGGGAAGATGTCTCACTATCCACTGATTCAGGTGTCCATAAGAATTTTGTTGCAAATGTGAAAACTTTATTGATTCTTTCAGGATATGTTTTTGCCAGGAATAATCCGACTTTCCCGCCCATGCTATAACCGAAAATGTTGACATGACTCAGAGAAATTTCATCCAGATATTCCATTACGTTTTCTGCGAAATGGACCTCCTTAAAAGGCCTTTTCCTCATGGGAGAACTTCCATGCCCCTCAAAATCCAGTGCGTGAATATGAAATTTATTTTCAAGGAGCGGTATCAAGAAGGTAAATTGAGACTTAGCCCCCAATGCACCGTGCAGAAGCAAGAGATGGTCTTTGCTCATTTTTAAATCCTCAGCTAAAGGTTACATACTTGGAACGTCCTTCCGTAATTCATGAAACGCCCTGTTTTATCCCCCTAAACTTTTTCTTCAGGTCTTTTCGTAATACCTTGCCATACTGATTTTTCGGTAGGTCTTTCAAGTAATGGAATTTCTTCGGCCTTTTATAGCCTGCCAAGCGGTCTTTGCAAAAGGCCATCAATTCATCTTCCCCGGCTTCAGCCCCTTTCCTAAGCACCACAGTCGCCGTGACCGCCTCTCCCCAGAACGGATCTTCAACACCAAACACCGCCACCTGCGCCACGGCTGGATGTGTGGAAATCACCTCTTCCAGCTCCCTTGGGAAGACATTGAGGCCGCCGGTGATAATCCTGTCATGCTTTCTATCGAGCAGATAGAGATAACCATCTCCATCCATATAACCGATATCACCGGTGTGAAGCCAGCCGCCCCTGAGGGCCTCTTCCGTTTTGTGGGGTTGATTCCAGTACCCGCGCATGAGCAGATCAGAACGCGTGATCACTTCACCGATCTCCCCCGGTCCGAGAATGTTATCGTTATCATCTACAATTTGAATCTGTACACCCGGATACTCTCTCCCTGCTGAGGCTAAACGCTTCTCACGGGTGGGATCACCATCAATTTTATGCTCCTCCTTTGGGAGATGGGTGATGGTGATGATGGACTCGGCCTGACCGTATGACTGATCCAGAATCGGTCCGAATTTTTCAACAGCCTCCTTAATTCTCTCAACGGGTAGAGGGGATCCGGCATAGGTGATTCTTTTCAGGGAACTCAAATCGAAACGCGAAAATTCTGGATGGTCCATGATGGCTATGAGCATCGTGGGAACAACAGCCCAGTCCGTAATCTTCAATGTCTCTGTCTCATGAAGTATTTTCAGCGGATCAAAATGTCGGTGAAGGTGGCATACGGCCCCGCGAATGACAAAGGGTAAAACCCTTACAGACCCGGCATGACTCAAGGCACCGGCCGTTAGAAACTGATCCTTACTGGTAATGTCATAGACATCGGAAAGTAGGAACTGGGTGCATGATATAATGTTCCTGTGGGTCAGCATGATGCCCTTGGGAGAGCCAGTGGTCCCAGAGGTGTACCAGATATCGCAAAGATCATCCAGGTAGACGTCGGTCTCCGGTTCCTGCTCAGATCCTTTTTGTAAGCATTCCTCGTAGTCGAGCCCATCTCCATCACCAGAATGAATGATCCATTGGAGTTCCGCGGAAACCTCCTCGGCCACCTCCGCGAACTCGGGTCCATGAATCAGAGCCAGTGTTTCTGAATCTTGAATCATTCTCCTGATCTCAGAGGGTGCAAGGCGGGCGTTCAAACGCACCCAGACCAGACCCGCCTTGTAAAGAGCCAGGTATGATTCAAGATAGGGAAAGCTATTGTGAAAAAGGAGGCCCACCCTATCTCCTTTTTTCAGACCAAGCAAAAGCAGCTCATTGGCGAGCTTGTTCACCCGTATGTTCAGATGGCGGAAGGATTTGGATTCCCCTTCGATGACAAAAGCTGTTCTATCAGGAAAATATTGCGCACTTCTTGTGATTAGATATCCAGCGTTCATGAACCGGGCCATCTCTTCCTTACCCCCTGCTCCTTGTGCCTTGAGACCTCATTGTTTTTTTAGTGTCCTCTTAGTATGTGGACAGCCACAACAGCCGTTTCCCCACCCATATTTCCTCCGCCGTTTTCCGCCAAACCCACATTGGGAATGGGATTGATTTGCCGTTCTTCCGCCTCCCCACGCATCTGCCAGACAATTTCAGCCACCTGGGCCAAGCCGGTGGCCCCAGCCGGATGGCCTTTTGCGGTTAGTCCACCGGAGGTGTTCACCGGCAATTTTCCATCGAACCAGGTCTCGCGTCTATCGATCATGCGACCGCTCTCCCCCTGCCCGCAGAATCCCAACTCCTCATAAAGATAAAGTTCTATTGGAGCTACTGCATCGTGAACCTCTGCTACTTGAATATGTTGGGGTGTTACGCCAGCCTCATCGTAAGCCTTCTTGGAAACGCGGCAAGCGATGGTTGGCTCCCCTTTCCTCGTAAAATCGAAACTTCCCAGGACACTTGAAGCAATCCTGATCGGTCTCTTTCCCATCCTGAGAGCCATCTCTTTTGTTCCCACAAGAAGGGCCGCCGCACCGTCTCCCAGGGGGCAGGTCATGAGCAGAGTGATGGGATCGGCAATCATTCTTGAATTTAGAACCTCTTCCACCGTAACCCTGTCCCGGTACTGGGCATGGGGGTTTAAAGCCCCGTGATCGTGGTTTTTGACGGCGACCATGGCAAGTTGTTCCCTTGTCAGCCCGTGGTTTTTCATATGTGTTTGGACGCGCATGGCATATATCCCGGCGAAGAGTATGCCCATACGCCCCTCTATATCCAGATCAGAGGAAGTGGAGAGAACCTTCAAACTCTGTCGCGTATCCCCACAAAATAGCTTTTCCACCCCCACGGCCAGGGCAAGCTCAGCTTGTCCCGAGGCAACCGCTCTGTGGGCCAGGTAGAAGGCCGTTGACCCGGAGGCGCAAGCATTTTCCACGTTGATTATAGGGATCTTTGTGATACCCGCCTCACGCATTATGACCTGGCCTCGGACAGATTCCTGTCCCGTAATCAAACCTGCATATGCATTACCTACAAAGGCGATATCAATGTCATGGGGATCCACATCCGATTCATGTATAGCCGTCCAGATCGGATCATAGGCCAAGTCTTGTAAACTTCTCTCCAAATACTTTCCAAACCGGGTCATGGAGACCCCCAAGATATATGATTCTCTCAACCTATTTCTCCTTATTTTCTGGTTGGGGGAGGGGAGTGAATCGATATCCTACGATTACTCTGTTGTCATCATCGGTGCCACGCTTGACGATCTTTAAGCCCATCTCGCATCCGACTCGTAGTTTTGACCCATCTCCATAGTCTGTGAGCAACGAAAAAATCCGCGGGCCATCTTCGAATAAGTCAATATATCCCTGAGCGTGGGGCACCTCGTAACCCGGAGGTGCCACATACGCCACCACGAAGCTCTGCAATATCCCTTTATCACTTAAGGGAAGGTCTTCAACCCTTCCATCTGGACAGCGCGGACAGTTTCTCCTCAAAGGAAAATATATCTGTCCACACTTTTTACATTTGATACCCAACAATCGAAGTTGATTTATCTTTATGCCGGCTAAACTTCCCGGCACCTCGGGCGTCCATGCAGGGCCCTTCAAAACCGACTGAATGTATTCAACGATTTCCCTAACCTCTGCCCCGGGAGTAAAAATCCTTCTTACGCCCAGCGACAGAAGCGTATCATAGTCCTCATCTGGAATAATGCCACCAATAATTATGGGTATTTCCGCGGCATTCAGCGCCCCCAACTCGCCTCTCAGCTTTTTTACAATGGAGAGATGGGCGCCCACCATGGAAGATATGCCAATCACATCCACACCCTCCTGTATGGCTCCCCTGGCCACCGAAACGGGGGTCTGCCTAATACCGGTATAAATCACCTCCATCCCTGCCTGCCGCAGTCCGTGCGCGACCACGATGGCCCCTCGGCTATGTCCATCCAGCCCCATCTTCGCCACCACCACCCGGGGTATTCTTTCAGGTCTTTTTATATCCATGTGGATCCCTCTTGATAATGCCCCCAAATATGACCAAGCACCTGGCACATTTCCGCAATCGTTGCATAGGCCTTGACACACTCAAGCAATGCGGGTACTGAATTTTTTCCAAGACGCACCTCTCGATCGAGTTTGTTAAGTGCTTTTTTTACCTCCTCATTGTCACGCTCTGCCTTAAGATGATACAGTCTCTGAATCACCCGCTCCTGAGCGCCTTCATCCACTTTGAAACATTCAATCTTTACTTTTTCGTCCTCTTCTTGAAATCGATTCAACCCAACGATGATACGCGCCCCTTTCTCGATCTGCTGTTGGGTCTCACTGGCAGACTGCCGGCTGAGCAGCTGATAAAAGCCCTCCTTTATAGCCTTCTCAGCCCCCCCTTTATGAGCAATCTCCTCCATAAGCTCAAGTGCCCCTTTTTCGATCTCATTGGTGAGAGATTCTATATAGTAAGAGCCGCCGAGTGGATCAGAAACATCGGCAATGCCTGTTTCATTTGCCAGGATGTGCTGTGTCATCAGGGCCACATGGGCAGCCTCTTGGGAAGGAATGCAAACCGCCTCGTCCATGGCATTGCAGGAAAGGCTCTGGGCACCGCCAAGTATAGCTGCGAGGGCCTCTATGGTAACGCGCACGATGTTGTTGAGGGGTTGTTGGGCGGTCATGGTGTAGCCTGTTGTGTAGACTCGGATGAAACATTTCATACTCTCCTGGTTCCTCGCATTGTAGCGTTCTTTCATCATTCGGGCCCACATCCGCCGAAAGGCGCGATATTTTGCGATCTCCTCAAAAAGGTTCATGGGCACGGAGAGTTGACATTCCATGGAAGGTGCAAATTCATCGACGTGGTGACCCCGGCTCACCGCTTCATCAATGTAAGCCTGGGCATTGGCCAGCGTGAAGGCCACTTCCTGGATCGCTGTAGCGCCGCCCTGTCTCATATGGGAACCGCAGATCACAATGGGTTTGAAGTGCAAATGGTGACGGGTACAGTACTCAACGGCATCAATAGAAAATTTTAGGGATGGCGACGGTGGAAAGATGTAGGCCCCTCTGGCCACAAATTCTTTAAGGACGTCATTCTGCAACACGATGGTGTATTCGGAAGACCCCAAGCCTTGCTTTTCACCCAATGCCAAAAAGAGGGCCAGCATGATGGGCCCGATGGCATTGGCCGTGGTAAATATCTGGCGGGCTTTGTTGAGGGGAATACCGTCGAAAATGGCTTCCATATCTCTTAAGGAATTGATCGCCACACCCGCCTTCCCCACTTCCCCGTCGGCCAGATCATGATCCGATTCAATCCCCAACTGGGTGGGGAGATCCAGGGCTAAGGCCAAAGCAGTCTGCCCCTTGGATAACAGATACTTAAACCTTTCATTAGTGGCTTCAGGATTCCCAAACCCCGAGTATTGTCCCATCATCCAGAAATCGGCCCGGTACATGCCCGGGTAGATCCCTCGCGTATAGGGGAATTGACCTGGCAGTCCCAGATCCCGTTGGGGATCGAAATCCGTTTGCCTGAGATCATCCTGATCATAGACATCGGCAAGCTCTATTTTGGATTCCGAATAAAAAGTAGCTTTCCTTCTGCCCCTTGTTTCATAATCTGAGGCGAGTGACTTTTTCCAATCTTCAGTTTTCATATTCCGCCTCCACTCAAGGCATCAAATAATCGCTTAGCAGGTTCTAAAGGATCGGAGACATTGAGAAAACCTTCAATCCTGTCCATGCTTTCGTGAGACAGGTAATCCCCTGCGGCAACCCGGAATTTTTCAAGGGTTACGGAGAGTGGCAGAGGATTTTCCGGCTCTCCCAATGGATAGGATACCTTCGATTTATAGATTTTGCCGTCCTGTGTCAGCACTTCCACATTGGCACCTCTCTGTTTGGGATAGCGTTTGTCCACCTCCGGGTCGATATCCACCTTGATCTTTTTCATAAGTGCGATAAGAGCCTTATTTTTGTAATGTCTTTTTGAAAAGGCGTCGTAATCGTTTCTACCCAATAAGGCCTTGGCCGATAGGGCATATGGGATGTTGAAATAAGCATCTCCACGATTATTTAAGGTTTGAATCTCTGTTAAAACAGCGGCCCTGTAAGTCCCCACGTGTGCTTCTTTAATCTTTTCAGGGTTTACCAGGTCCTCATCAACGATCTTACTGAATGCATCGATGGATGGATGAAGATGCCTGCATCCGGGATAGGGTTTCAGGTAAGATCCCAAAATGGCAAAATCCTGGTCAAGGGGATGGTCCAGAGGAGGTTCAGGACCGTGTCCCAGATATGCTGGGTAAAAGCCCTCTTCAATAATACGCGGATACCCTACCTGACCCTTTCCGGCCATTAGAGCAGAGGCAAGACCGCATCGAACAGCCCAGGCCACTTGGAGGGGCTGGGAATCTCCCGCCTTGAAAGAAGACATCAATCCGGCACTGCCCATGGCTGCCATGGATAGGGCATGTTGTGTTTTGAGGATGTCATGTCCCAGAAGCACAGAGGCGGCAGCAGCCGCACCAAAAGGGGCGGTGAGAGATGTGGGATGAAAGCCCCTGGCCGTAAAGGCCGGATTCCCGCCACGCGCCATCCTTACCATGATGTCGTAACCGGCCATGGTTGCCATGTCGATTTGCTCCCAGTTGACTCCGCTTGACAGGGCGATGATGGTGGGCACGACCACCGCACCGGGATGACAGGCCCCTTCCCTTGAGCCGTCCTCAAAAACAGAGGCATTAACGGCAGAGGCCCAAACCATTGCGGCATCCAGACGACCTATCCTTTGAGGCCCACTGCCGGGCCAAACACATCCTTTTTCCAACTTAGGTGCAAGGTTGCAGAGATTGACAAAGGTCTCTTTTTTGCATCCAATAAAAGCAGAGGCTACGGCGTCCAGTATATGTTGACGGATAAGGGAACACGCCTCTTCAGAAGGGGATTTTGATCCAATCTGTGAGGTGAGTTTGGCCAAATAATAGGCCATTCCTTCTTTGAGTTCAATTGACCTGGTCATCCCTCTGTTTTCTTAAACGAATAGAATATCCGTCCCAAGCATTGCAGTTTTCGATCTTATTCTGCAGTACTGAAGCGATGGAGTAACGGTAAACATTGAAATAATCCGCCGCGAGCTACTTAATCATTCATATCCTATCTCAGCGTCAGAATCTTAAATGGGATCTATGTGGAACTTTCCAACACTCCGTAGTATTTCTCTAAGACAAGGCCAAATGTCTCTCACGGCGCCCTTCGAATCATAGACCCGAAGGATTTGGATTTCTAATTTCACTTGAATATGGTGGAGAAAATGTACTCCTTTCCTCTGTGGATATGGGACTTGATCAGATCTTTAGCCCGTTCCACGTCCTTTAATTTTATGGCTTGGAAAATTTTGTTATGTTCCAAGACCACCTCTTGGGCCCGGCCTGACCGAAATCCCTCGATGGAATGGCGCAGAAAGGTTCTTTGAAAGATTTCACGAAAATAGTCGGCCAGGTAAAGGTTCTCGGACATCTTAATGATAGAGGCGTGGAATTCTTGATCAAGCGTAAACCTTCCCCTACTTACCCGTTGGACCACTGCTTTCTCATATTCGGTCTTCTGTTTTTCTAATTTCTCAAGTTTTTCCAGTGTCGACTTTCTAATGGCTTTACCGATGGCCCCCAGTTCCATCATCTCCCTTATTTCATAAAGGGATTCGGCCTCATCCAGTGTGATCTCGTGAACCCTGTAACCCTGATCGGGGACAAAATCCAAGAAACCTTCGTTGGCCAGGATGCTCAGGGCGTTATTTACAGGCGTCCTGCTGACCCCTAACCTTTGAGCCAGTTCAATAAAAACCAACCGCTGCCCAGGAATAATCTGATAGTGGAGCATCATCTCCTTGATCTTGCTGTATACCCAGTAGGTGAGATTCCTCTCATCCTTGGAGATGCCTTTGGTATTCAGATTTGTTTGGCTCATTTGATTAGAATGAACTCTACTTTGTGTATTTTTCAGGGACTTCAATGTGGAGCATTTTGGCCAAGTTTAGGCCAAACATATTCGCCCGGTCCTCATCGGTAATGGGCGGATATCCCCACCCTTGCTGGAGTTCTTCCGGGACTTCAAGGTTCAAGACGGCCTGCACGGACAGATCGGCCGGAGATGCGGGCCAGTCCGTTCCGAAAATTAGTCTCTCGCTCGTTCCCAGGACATTCATGACAGACCCTACCACGTGGGCCAGTTTCACGGGAGCATAGAACCAGGGCCCCAGCATACCGCTCATACTGATGGATACATTGCGATGCTTCCACGCAATGGCATTCAAGGTATCAGTTTGTGGCCAGCCAAAATGGTAGGCAACTACTTTAAGTTCCGGGAAGGTGAGGCAGATGTTGTCTAACAGGATGGGGTGGCAATACTCCATGTGACCGCCCACTGCAAATCCGGTGTGGAAAAAGACAGGAATTTCCAGTTCCACACACTTTTCATAAAAGGGGAACATGTCCGGATGATTGAAGGGACCGCCATCCTCTGGTGAGTAGATCTTTGTGCATTTGAATCCGTATTCCTTATGAAGAATCTCCAGTTCCTTAATGGCATTCTGAACGCCCCGATTGAGATGGGGGCCCACATTAGAACATCCGATGATACGGTCCGGGTATTTCTCCATCGCTTCAATGGTATGGTAGTTTGTGGAGCAGGGGACACCGTTATAGGAGAGTGGCAGGAATGATTCCCGCAACATACAGGCCACATCGATCCCGGCCTGGTTCATGGCCTCGATGAGTCCCTGCAATGTCCAATCTGTGGGTTTTTCACGTCTCTCTTTAGTGATGGGATTGGTGTACCACCACTTTCCTGTGGGGGATTCAGCCGGTTTTGAAAAATATTGACTCCCAGGGTAGTAACTGATGTGCTTACGAAACTCCCAGGGCATGACATGTGCTTCACAGTCAACTATGAAATAATCCTTATTATTACGCATGATTACTCCTTTCCTTGGATTGCTCAGCCCGTGATGAAAAGTATTTCAGATATCTAATTGCATGTAATTATAGCCAGTGTCAAGATATTTTTCCTCCATTAATTATTTATATTTTTTGTTTAAATTATAATATTGTTTAATTGTTTTAATGATATTAGAGCTTGCTCAATACTTATTTTAATCATAAAAACAATAAGATAAAATCGCATCAAATTGAAGTTATCCCCAAAATATTGCAGTTGTAAAGAGGAATTGCCTGAAAATTCAATATGTTGAAAAAAGTTATCTCCAAAAATGTGGGGCTAATTGGCCAAGTTATCCCCAATAATTAATGGTTATTAGACAAAATCTCTTTAATTATAAAATGGTTATGCTAATTTTCAATACCGTACACCCTGATTACCTAAAATCTGGCAAAATCAACCTCGTACTGAATTTTGATTATTGGACAGGCTATATTGATAAAAAAATAACCAGAGTTGAAGCTTCATGTAGGTTTTTTACATGTAATTCCACATACAACTTAACGAATAGACGGTGCCTGGGTTCGGATGAGAGACCATTTGAGAGGGATTGGGTTCATGATGCCTTTGACATGGGTCTATTTGCAGGTCAGGCCGTGATTGAACCAGTGGGTGAAAGCAGGTCGGATTTTTATATTTTCAGGGATTTGTGTCGTAAGATGGGTAATCCTGATTTATGGCCGTGGGAAACCGAGCGCGAACTCTGTGACTGGAAATTGGAGCCCTTGAGCATTGACTTTGAGAAGCTTATCGAAACGTGTTTCTATCCGGCACCTGAGATTTGGAATAAACACGAAAAAGGGCTGCTGCGCTCTGATAAAAACCCGGGTTACCCCACCCCTTCCGGCAAACTCGAGTTATATGCATCCCTGCTGGAAGAGGTCGGATTAGACCCATTACCGGTATTCAGCTATCCCCCGGAATGCTACGAAACAGCCCCTCAACTAGCCAAAGACTATCCCTACATCCTGATAACTGGATCACGTGAGTTGAATTTCCCTTTGGTCTTATTCCACTTTTACTGGAAACGTCAACGGAAGTGCAGTTCTTGATCCATTCGCCGCCGGTCTAACCTTAGGAGTGCACTTTGCGACCCTTATCTACTTTCAACCATGTATCAAATTGTAAAAATTAAAAAGTCCGAATATTTTAAATATAAATCAGTTCGTCAAAATTGTTTATATAGCGTATCGTAATATCTAAGCGGAAGAAATTGTAACATTCGGCTATTAATCTGCAAAACTCATTTTTTGTGGATAGCTAAGACAAATCCAACAAAGCAGCATCTCAAAATTTTATAATTTCATACTTTTATTAAATAAATAACAACACCTACCTTTCATCAATCGGAACAAGTTTTGTTTGGGTCGGGCCGGTATAGATCTGTCGTGGTCGGCCGAGCTTCCAGTTGGGATCATCCATACTTTCTTTCCATTGGGCGATCCAGCCCGGCAATCTGCCGATGGCAAACATCACGGTAAA
>DAOVUP010000061.1 GCA_030632525.1 Desulfobacteraceae bacterium
AGAGCATGCCAATAAGGCTATCGAACTGGGGTTCAAAGTTGATAGTCCATTATTTAAATCCAAGGACGAAAAGCCAGATAAGGCCTGATAAGTTTTTTGCCTTATATCCCTATGCAGGCTTTCGACCGCAACCCAATCAATGACCCCTGTTCGGGTGTAGTAAAACCGCAATCCCGCCCCAACCGGCACTGCAGGCAAAGACCCTACTGTCAACAGGATCATAGGGGAATATTCCGGGCAAGGTATCTGCATCAATGACTCCAGGGGTGATTGAGCCATCATGAGGCTATTGGACTAAAATTGGAGGAAAAACCATGTCGGAAATCGAATATCATTTACCCGAAACCTTATTAGAAATCGTCAAGAAAGATTCTGATTATAGAATTTTTCTCCTGGAAGGGGAGAAGTTGATCTTTTTCCCTGCTTGACCGAACGGAGAATGGAACATCGGTGATGTTCACCAGTCAAGCCGGCATCGTCGGGCCACCGATTCTGAGATGAAACACTATTTCGGTCAGATTGCTCCAGAGTTGGACTTTGAAACTGCCAGGAAGGAATTATGGAAAAGTGTGGACGTGTTTGGAAAGGAAGGCACCCGGGAAAAAGAGGTGGGGATTGAGAAACAGATACTCCCAATGGCGGGTCAGGCTTGTGCTTTGTAATGGAAACTAATCAGACTTATCCGATAGACAGGGTGCTTTTTGAGACCACTGAATTTTGTGTCAACAATTGCTATTTCTGCTATGGAGATTATGGACCAAATGGCAGACATATGCCGCCTGAACAGTTTTCCTCTTACTTGACCAACTTAATGGAGGGTAATCTCCTCCACCCGGAATCCCTGTTGATCCTTTTCGGCGGAGAAATTCTGAATCATCCTGAATGTCTTGAAATATGTCGGATCGCGGCAGAGAAAAAAGGGCCGGGCATGAACTTGGTTATCATTACCTCCGGCAAATTTTTTGATGAATTCACAGAGCAAGTTGAGACCCTGAAAGTGCAAATAAATCTCGTTCATCATTGGGAGGTGTCCATAAAAGATTTTGAGAGCTTTGAGTTTGGATTAGATCTGGTAGAGAAAGGAAACATGGTACTTTTCCGTTATGATTACCTCTATCTGGCCGATTTGAAAAAATGTATGCGGCGCTTTTTTAAACACGTGAAGATAGCAGGAATCTGGAAACAATTTGAGAAAAACAATCGCGGGCTGGAAAAGAGGCTGAGGCGCATGCGCCAGGACGCGTCTCCTGACATGGTCTTTATCGAAGAGTTCTACTATCCGAGCGGAAATAATAGTAATAGTACCGGTTTGGTATTCTCCCCACTGGATCGCAGCGTTTTGAGAAAGGAAGCTAAAAGGTCAGAAGCGCCATGTTCCCTTTTCGATCCCCAGTATCGTTCCGCGGTTCACGTTACACATGATGGCACTCTGTACCCGTGTCACCTTCCCCGTTTTAAGAAGGCATGCCAGCCATTAGGCAACGTCGGTGACAGGGAGTTCATAGAGTCATACGGTGAAAGGCTTCATGCATTCAAGAATGCTTTGAAAGAATGGCAAAGAAAGGAATACTCCATAACCGGCAACTGCGTTGAGGGATGTCGTCGTATTTTCCGTTGTGAACCAACACAAAAGGAGTTTTCATAGAGGTCATTATCAAACTCTTAGATGAATTATTGACATTTGCTATAGAATATGCTGAAGTGCAGAAATCCCATATAAACCCTGTTTAGGGGACCGTGAGGCATTAAAAGGATCAGAATTTCAAGATAGAGCTATTCATCCTCATATCGTGATGGATATAATCGCTAATTGAAGTTCCGGTTATTATAACTCTCAGTATAAGGATAGGTTTTCTTTTATACTGGTCAGAAGTTAAGATCAAAGCGTGGATTCCCACTTAGTATACCTATGTGGTGCCTTCTGAAAGGAAGTCGTATCGTTGTGAAAACACTGCCACTGACAAAGATTCTTTCCCATGTTTTTCTTGCTATCCTGATCTTGAATATTAGTGTCATTTTTCCAAAAACAGAGTGGATGTGCCACTGTGATAAAGATCTAAAAAAGGCCTCCAACTGCTGCAATTGTCCGAAATGTGTGGACAAGAGAGACGGATTGCTCGCTTACTGCCATTTTTCCGATCTTAGAGATAAAGAAGAAAACAAAACGGTTGTCTTGAAAACGGCGGGTTGTCTATGCGGTCCCGGTCTCACTGTTTTGAATCTTCCTGTTAACAACCCTTTTATTCCAATCAAACGCGCTGACTACTTTTTACATCTACCTGAATATTCCTTTCAAACTGAGATCCTTCTTCCACTATTAGAAGAACGTGTTCTCCCCATTGATCATCCCGGATGACCTTCCAGGAGCACCTACCACATCTTTTGCTTGCCTTGTCCTACTGTTGAGCTTTGTTCTCAGGGCTGGAGCGCGGCTATCTGACGGCACCCATAATAAGTTAATGGCGCGTCAGACCTATCCTTACTCTATGCCCTGTGGAATCAGCAAGATTACAGGAAGGGGGAGTTCCTTGCACTTTTTTGGTCGAGCATTTATTGACATCTCATCATTGTCTTAACCTGTACTGTTTTTACACGACTGAATTTTGAAGGAGCTATTCCCCCTGAGAGCACTAATGCTACTCCTTTCCCGATTTTGTAAAGACAACTCAGGTTTGGATAACAAAGAGTCGTTCCCATGGCAAAACCTACAAACACTGACCTTGTTCTGCGAACAAGGTTTCAAATGTGGACTAAACAAATAAGCAAGAAAGGAGACTATATGTACACTCCAAACATACGAATCATGTTGACAGCCTTAATATTACTTGTGGCGACAGGCATCGGTCTTGGCACGGGTTGTTCCTCAGACGACTCGGCAAGCGTCGCCCCTACCTCAGCGTTTTTGAGCAACGAAACCCTTGAGGGAAGCATGCAGGGCCACTCTGGTGTCGCACTGGATCTCAACGGCGACGGGAATAAGGATCTGGTGATCGGGGCTCCCTTCGCTAACATTGAAGATACCAAAGGGGCTCTGCTTGTCTATCTCTCCACACCCGAAGGATCTTTTTATAACAGCGCGGCTGTTTTGAGAGAAAACGGCAACCTTGGCTGGAGCCTTGTCGCCCTGGGCGACGTGGATGGCGATGGGAAAGAGGATTTTGCTGCAGGCGCTTACAGTGGCAGCGGCGAACACGTCTCCCTCTCAGGGACTGTGGTTATTTACAGGGGAGGTTCTGAGCCCCTGAAGGTGGCCGTCCTTGAAGGGGACAACGCAATGGACAAGTTTGGTTACGCCCTGGCTTCAGGAGACTTAAATAATGACGGAGCCACCGATCTCATCGTTGGCGCACCTTTACACTCGCCCAGCCCGTCCCTCTATCAGGGAGGATCGGTATACGTCTACTTCGGACCCAGCTACACTCAGGCCAACGTAATAAAAATACCCGCCACCGTAGCCAACAGTGGCATCGGCTTCTCCCTCGCGGTGGGAGACATCAACGGTGACGATATAGATGATCTGCTCATGGAGGCCGCCTACAAAGTGATCGGGTATTATGGCGGGGACGATTTCTCTCCATCTGCGGTTCCTGACGTTTTCTTCACGCCCGGCAGGGTCAGCGGGTTTGGCCGTGCTATGGCTGTGCTCTGGGACCTGGATAACGACGGCTATAATGATGTGGCAGTGGGGGCTTATAAGGCAGCGATGGACGCCAACGATATCGACACCGGTCGTCTCTACATCCTTGGGGGAGGCCCTTCGTCTCTCGAACTCCTGGCCACAATCGATGGAAAGGAGCAATGCGGGCAGTTCGCATCGGCCGTCCTTCCCATTGACGACGTGGACGGGGACGATACCCCGGACCTGGCGGTGAGCGCCCTGCACGGCGACGGGGATCCGTGGAGCATGACGGGAAAGATCTTCATATTCAGCGGTAGCTCCCTCATCACAGAGGCCACCGTGGAAACAGCGGAAGTTATCCCGGGAAAAGCGCGGGACATGCACCTGGGCGCCTTTCTGGCTCTGGTCACAAATGGAGAGTGGCTGGCTACGGGAGCCCCCACCGAAGGAGCCAATATCGGTAGTGTCCGGCTCTACGACCTGGCCTCAGTCGGCAATTAGTGATAACCAAGGAATGAAAAAAAAGGAGATATTTCCATGAAAAAAATCACGATTATCTGCATCAGCCTCGCTGCCTTTGTCGTTGTGGCTCTTGCAGCGGTATATAACGAAAGCAACTTTTCATCCCGCGGCAGGATGTACCAACCTGCACCGGAAGGGCATCTCATCGGGCAAGACAACGGCTCTGGGGGCGGCCTTCACCACCCGGGCGAGGACTGTGGGACATGCCACCGCGTTGGTGGAAGGGCCGAATCACACCTTTTTACTATGGCGGGAACACTTTACGAGGACCGTTCCGCCCGCTCAGTCGTCAAGCAGGGCGAGGTTATTATGGAAGACTGGGACGGTAATATCATCAGCATGACGAGCAATGAGGTCGGGAATTTCTGGACTTATAGCCCCGTTGCCAGCGATCCCTACACCGTGTCCAACTACCACGGCCATGAACCCTTTGTGCCCATGTACGTGGAGGATGAAGAGGGGAACCTGTTGGAGCCGGCCGATCCTGACAGTAGCAACACTTGGCATTATAAGACCTGGATACGGAACGGAAACGCTTACCGGCCCATGGCGTCGATCGCAGGGGTAGGCGGCAGTTCGGCTCGCAACCGCATGAGCTGCAACATGCACCACGGGGGTGTCGCCCATCGTGCGGGGGGTCTATGGGTGGGCAAGGGTTCAACCCTCACATCCTACCCGGCCTCGGGCCTGAGCTACCAAAAACACGCCTACCCTATCCTGCGCAGCAAGTGCTCTCCCTGCCATATCCCCGGGAAGGCGAAGACCTCGGTGAACACAAAGACGGCTCTGCCCGAATTCGGCGTGGATTCCACCTGCATCGACTATAGCGGCGGCCTCGATCTCATGACCTACGAGGGATCGACAGTGAAGGTGCCAAAGCTCGGTGACGATGGCAAACCAATACCTAACGAATTCGATACTTACTCCAAAATAGGGGTTTTAGGCGTGGTGAACACAAATGCTTCGGAACAGAGTGCACTCTTGCTCAAGACCGTTTCCGGGGGGACCCAGCATGCCGGGGGCGTCTTCTGGAACGATAGCTCACTCGATTACATTGCTCTTAGGCAGTGGATCGCGGAGGGGGCGCTGGAGAATTAGCCTTGCATCGTCCGCGCTGAGGGGCCATTAATACCGGAGCGCTGAGCCACATAATCAAGTATGTAGTGCCTGAACGAAAATCCTGTTCAGGCACTATCTTGGATTTTGATTCTGAATTTGTATTCCCTCCATGGGGGGAGAGCGAATTATTTGTTGCCCCTTTTGAGGGACCGTCCTGAAGCCACCCGCTATGCGGGTGGAGCGTCACTACCTGTGTGGTGGTCCAAAGGATCGATTGAAACAGGATCGAGACCGGAGATATTTATACATCGGACTATTGGACGAATCCATCAAGACTCGTACCCATTGACGACGATCTCAATGGTCCCTGAGGAGAGATCGTACACCAAACCATGCACGATCAGAGTTTCTGGCACGAACGGATAGCTTTTAATCGCTTCAACCTCCTCCTTGACGGCCGCCCGGGGATCCTCAAAGGCATGAAGCCATTCTATCAACTTTTCCCGTATAGGCGTACCAACAAGATTTTTGAATTCCTGCCATTTTTCTGGATGGAGATTGGTTTCCATATTTCCAATTAGCGTATCAATTTTCGAATATGCAAGGCTGCAGCCACAATCCGTATGCATTATGACGGCGATCTCCTTTAAACCAGCAAGGTGAATACCGACCACAAGGGACCGTTTATCGGCCATCCCTCCCAGAGTCCTTATGATTCTGGCTTGCGACTGAATCTCCCCGGTAGACCGAAAAGGAGGGACCCCAGCCGCCGCAAGGTTGACCCGAGGATCCATGCAGGTCACTACCCCATAAGGGTAAGGTTGTCTTTGTGTAGGGAGAGCGTCAGCATCGATCGCTTCTATGAACTTCTTGTTTTCTTCTAATATCGTATCCAACCACGTCATGTTATCTCCTCCTTTCCCTTGTCTGTCTCTCTTACCCCGGCATCCCGCCTGGATTGATTGTATCTAACAGACCCTGCAATACGGCTCGAAGAGGCTCATTCCCTGTCATGCTCAAGGGAGAGAAAGATGAGCCTGTCCAAAAGATCGGAAAAAGTCATCCCTGCTCTCCGGGCTGCTAATGGAAAAAGACTGGTCTCGGTCATTCCGGGAAGGGTGTTTGTCTCCAAAAGATAGAGAGCCTCATCCCGAATGATCATATCGCTCCTGCTCCAGACACTACATTTAAGGGCCCTGTGCGCCTTTTTTGCACAGGAGGCCGCCTCTTCCGCAAGGGCCGGGGCAATCGTCGCCGGGCAGATTTCATCTGTTGCGCCGGGTTCGTATTTGGCCTCATAGTCAAAAAAGGTGTGCGCTACATCCGGTACAATCTCCACAACAGGGAGCGTTTTAAGGACCTGGTTCCCGATAACACAGCACGTAATTTCCGTTCCGTCTAAATATTCCTCTGCCATAACTTCCGCATCGTATTCAAAGGCCTTTTCTATACCCTTTAAGATCTCCTCCCTGCCGTGTGCTATGGAAATTCCTATGCTGGAGCCCTCTGATACGGGCTTTATTACCACCGGAGATCCAAGCTTGGCAATCAACCGTTTCACTGAAAACCTTTCTCCCTGTTTTAATATAACCTCCTCAGCCACCCGGAGACCAACGCCCCTGCAAACATCCTTGGCAATCCGCTTATTCATAGCCATAGCGCTCGACAAGACCCCTGAACCCACAAAAGGTATCTGCAGGATATCCAACATTCCCTGAACCCGCCCATCCTCTCCAAACTTGCCGTGTAAAAGGATAAATGCAAGATCTATCTCGGCTCTTCTTTTTGTCAAGACCTCCAGGTCATCCCGGGGATCATAGATCGTGACGTCATATCTCTCGCGATTGAGTGCAGCGTAAACAGCCTTACCACTGTTCAGGGAAACCTCTCGTTCACCGGACCAGCCCCCTGCCAGGACAGCGACTCTTATTTTGTTCTTCACCCTGGTTTTCCTCTCTTCTTAGAAAAATTTTTCTTCAAGATCCTTTATCCAGCACTTTACATAATTCTTCTTGTGCAATGTTTCAATATTCAATTGAGACCGCATATCAGACCCTTATGGCAATCCGGTCAATCCGATCAGATCAAACATAGGAACAAACACCGAAAAAATGAACGCAATAAAAATGAAAATAGCCAAAAAAGGGAGAAAACGGTAGTTTTCGGGAGTTTGTAATTGTGGAATAATTTATCCACAC
>DAOVUP010000161.1 GCA_030632525.1 Desulfobacteraceae bacterium
ATCGGGCCTAATTGTGAAAAAAATGAGGGACTTTCGGGGCTCGGTGGTTTCATGTTTTTAGTTTAATGGTCTCGTAAAAAGTCACTGACCCGTTTTCGTCATTCCAGCGCACGCTGGAATCCAGGGAAATCAACCGCTTATAGACTCCCGCGTTCGCGGGAGTGACAGACTTGGAGACTTTTTGCGAGGCCAGCAAGTTTGAATTTCCTAAAATTTGTACTATGCACAACAGGGCTTTCACGATGACTTATCTAATGTCCGAACAAAAACCAGGGTTTTTTGTTCAGATCAAGGAAGACAAAAATTTTAACCGCAGGAATACATTTAGTATTTCGAGGATCAAAATTTGAGTCTGACGCAGATATGGGCGAAAAAGACGGTTTTCGTTCAGGCATTATCTAACACGTCGAGCCCAACAAAACAATAGTGCGCGATGAACAAAAAATACCTGCAAGACACCCATATGAGGCTGTCCGAGAATGAGAAATTTTTTGCAAGGTCAAGGAAGACGTCCCGCTTTAGCGGGATTAACCGCAGAAATACATCGAAGTATTTTGAGTCCCGCCATGCGGGATGAGCCTGACGCAGAGATTGAGGAAAATAGCCATTTTCGGACAGCCTCATAGGTGGCATCGCCATGGTCCTTTACGAGATTTAAAGGTGGTTACCACTGATTGATATTCGTCACTGATCGTGTTAATAAGAGCTAATCTGGACAAAACGGTTAAAGTGCAACGGAAATCCCGTCCCCAGTGAAACTGATGCGGGTAACCAAACAGAGATTTTACCACGAAGGACACAAAAAATTCATAAACATCAAAAGGAGAAAGAAAATGAAAAGCAGAAAATTCATGCTGTGTCTGTTGCTGGCATTGATTTTTTTCTTAACGCTTTTGCCTATGGCTTATGGAGACCTTTACTGGGTATCAGTGGTGAAAACGGGTGGTATGCCTAAGGGCTTACCCAAGAACCTGCCAAAGGAAGTACGGGATCAAATGCTTGCCCAGTTCAAAGGCGAAACAGATACCCAGAAACACTATCTCACATCTTATGCCTCCCGCACTGAGACAAAACAAGGGATCACGATCATGGATTTTGAATCCATGACAATATATCAACTTAATCCCATAAATAAGACTTATACAAGAATCGACATGAGATCTATGATGAAAGGCCAGATGGGAGAGATGGCAAAAAAGATGGTTGAGGATAGCAAGGTAACACGTACAAACGAAACGAAAAAGATCGCCGGATACCAGTGCAGAAAATACATTGTTATAATAATGGGTTCCGAGAGTGAATATTGGATGTCCAAGGATGTTGAGGGGTACAGGGAATTTGAGGCACTAAATGAAAAGATGTTTAAGAAACACCCAGAGTTTAAACAGATGCAAATGGGTGGCTTTACCGGAAAGGAAGGTTTCCCGGTTGAAACAATGACCAATATGATGGGTATTAAAACCACAACTGTCTTGGAGAAGATTGAAGACAACTCTCTAAGTAGAGGGTTGTTTAAGATACCGAGTGGGTATAAACTGGTAGAGACGAAAATGCCTTTTAAGTAACGAAGATATATGTAGATGATCTCTTAGATTCAACGCGTGATGAGGGGCTATGAGGGAAGAAAAAATTGGAAAATTGCATGTATTGACAGATACCCTGTTGCAGTCCCGCTTCACCCACATGGAGCTTACCAAACAGGCGATTGCCGGAGGGGCGGATACTGTACAATTCCGCCACAAACAGGGCCCTACCCGTGAGATGATTCAGATTGCCACAGAGATGAAACGCTTCTGTAACGAAAAAGACGTCATATTTATAGTAAATGACCGCATAGACATTGCAATCGCTTCTGAGGCAGACGGTGTACACCTGGGACAGGATGATTTTCCCATCCCTTTGGCGCGGAAACTACTTGGAGATGAACGGATTATCGGCGGTTCGGCAGCCACCATGGAGGAGGCCAGAAAATGCCTCTCTGATGGCGCCGATTACGTGGGATTCGGGCCGGTTTATCCTACTGGATCCAAAGACGATGCAGGTCCTGTTAGCGGAATCGATACCCTGAGAAAGATAGTTGAGACTATCCCTCTTCCGATCATTGCCATCGGCGGTATAGATAAAGGCAACACACCGGAGGTTATGAAGACAGGCGCGCACGGGATAGCCGTAATCTCGACGGTTTGTTGTAGAAAGGACCCTCGACGAGCAACTAAAGGGCTTTATGAGGCCATCCATTCAGGAAAATCCGGGGGGAGCCATGCCTGAGACCTTGGCTGACATTGGAGAATTCGGTCTGATTGACAGAATTAACAAGCTTCTCAGGGAAGAAGGCGCTCGACTCCCTGAAAAAACCTTGGGCATAGGAGACGATTGCGCCTCTTTTGAATCCCGGGCAGGGTACGAGCTCTTAGTTACATGTGACTGTATTGTAGAGGGTCGACATTACCTGCCCCGGTTTATTTCTCCCATAGACTTGGGTCGACGCGCCATGGTCCTGAACATCAGCGACATCGGCGCCATGGGTGGACACACCCTCTATGCACTCGTGTCCTTAGGATTAAGGGCGGATACACCTGTAAAATACGTGGAAGCCATGTACCGCGGATTTATTGCGGAGCTAAACCCATTTGATGCCGCCATTATTGGCGGCAACCTCACCAAGTCTGAGGGCGCCAATTTTATCGACATCACCTTGATTGGAGAAATTGAGTCAGGCAAATCGGTCCGCCGCTCCACGGCAAAACCAGGGAACTCAATCCTGGTAACCGGCTATCCTGGCCAGGCAGCCGCCGGATTACAGATATTGCTGAAGGCCATACCTGTTGATGACGTAAGAGCCCACCCCCTGGTACAGGCCTATAATACGCCATCCCATCGAGCGCGTGAGGGAGAGGCGGTTGCGGAATCCGGTCTGGCAACCGCGATGATCGATACCAGTGACGGGCTCTTAGGAGATCTTGGCCATATCTGTGACGAGAGCGGTGTCGGAGCCCGGCTAATTCAGAAAAATCTGCCCATAAGCAGCGCATTAAAGGAAGCTGCTGAACAGATGAAACAAGAACCGCTGAACTTCGTTCTCCAGGATAGTGATGATTATGAACTTATAATTACGTGCCTTCCCGAACACGTGGACAGGATCTGCTCCCTGATTACTTCATTGAGCCATACTCCTGTTACAGAGATCGGGAAAATCACCGAGAAAACCGATGGAATCAAATTGGTATCTGATGACGGTATTTTTCGTGATATAACCCCTTCCGGCTGGGACCATTTTTCTAAATAGTAACCCCGTTAAGTGGTTAAGTTGTTGAGTGGTTAAGTAGTTATTTTCATTTGAATCCATATCATTTACCCGAAAGTTGGACATTTGATATGGCTGCACCTCTGATATATTGATTTAATCCCCCCAAGGGGCGCTTATTTCCCAACTCAACCACTCAACTATTTGACTATCTGCAAAATAAGGAGGAAAGTATGTCTGACTACCAATTAGCGCAAAAGGCATCCGAAAATCTCAAGACCCTGCGAATAAAAAAGCCGTTGATCCATAACATCACCAATTTTGTAGTCATGAACTACACGGCAAATGCCCTCTTGGCCTGCGGCGCTTCGCCCGTAATGGCCCACGCACCAGAGGAAGTGGAGGAGATGGTATCATTCGCAGGGGCCTTAGTCCTAAACATAGGAACCCTTACCAACGCTTGGGTTGATTCCATGCTGATTGCGGGAAAAAAGGCCAATGAGCTGAGTATTCCCGTTGTCTTTGACCCGGTGGGATCAGGGGCAACCAGGCTCCGCACCGAATCTGCCAAACGTCTCATTAATGAGCTTTCTATAAGCGTGATTCGTGGAAACGCCTCTGAAGTTCTTTCTCTGGCTCAAGAAGGGTCCCGAACCAAAGGGGTAGACTCCATTCATAGTGTGGAAGAAGCAGCAGATGCAGCCCTCATGCTCGCTAAAGAGCTTAACACCACACTCGCAATCACCGGACCCATAGATCTGATAACTGATGGGGAGCATACCTACAAGGTTTTGAACGGACACGAACTTATGGGTTTTGTGACAGGAACCGGCTGCACGGCAACAGCCCTGATCGGAGCGTTTCTCTCCGTAGATAACGACCCTGTCAGTGCCGCCGTTACCGCATTGGCATACTTCGGTCTTGCAGGTGAAAAGGGGGCAACCCATTCCAGGGGCCCCGGAACCTTCCAGATAGCACTGCTCGACGCCCTGTTCACCATCAATGAAGAACAGGTCAGGAAAGGAGTCAAGATCGAAAAGCGCCCAAGATAAGAGCACATGCCAGGGAGGCCTTCTCCTTACTTTTTTTTTGACTAACCTCCGATCTGTGGCTATAGTATCGCTCTAAAGGGGCTTATCATGGAAAAACAGCACGGCGCCACACTCTTCCTCGTTTTTTTTATCTGTTCTCTGGTCCTGCTCCTGAGACTCTTCTGGACCTATGTGTCAGCCATTGTGTTGGCGCTTCTTTTGGCGAGCGTTTTTTACCCCTTATATTCATGGGTCACAAAGGTGTTGCGGGAGCGGGAATTATTGGCATCCCTAAGCATGACCCTGTTTATACTATTAATATTGGTCATCCCGGTAGGATGGTTTATCGGGACCCTCTCTAATGAGGCCTTCGACTTCTATCAACGGAGCAGCAACGAAGTCTCCCTGAAGCATATCCAGGATATCATTGAGAATGACCCCGTCTGGGCTGAACGCTTCAAAAAACTCGGCAAAATGACAGGCCTTACCATAACCCCTGAGACTGTTGAGGAATTAGCCAGCTCAATCGGGAAGAAAGTGGGCCTGTTTCTTTATAGCCAAATCAGATCAATGGCCTCTAACCTCCTAAGCTTCCTGATCCACTTCTTCTTGATGATAATGACCATTTTTTATCTTTTTCGG
>DAOVUP010000181.1 GCA_030632525.1 Desulfobacteraceae bacterium
AAGAATCTCTTTTTCCAAACCCTTTCCTCTACCCTTCTTGCTAAATTCAAAACTTACGAATCAGGGGTAAATTCTTAATTCCCTTTTAGCGGGAAACCTCTGAACTAGTTTATAGTTACATATATTTAAATACCTGGTCTTTGTCAAATAGTTGGCTCAGATCTCTCACCTGAAAAGGGCAACTTTTCTCTTTTTCTGTACGCAAGGACCTGGCATGAAGCGATCAGGATGTCGTTATCGTCCATGACCTTTATCTCGTATGTAGCAGTTTTATTTGAGAGAGATATCTCTTTTGATTCCGCCCTTAACCTGCATCCAGTCTTGGCGGGATTATGAAAAACAACATTTACATTAAGGGCCACAGCAACCCTTCCATGAGAATTGCAGAAAACTTGAAAGGCCTCATCCATGAGGGAAAAAACGGCCCCCCCATGAACCGTACCGAAGATATTGGCATCATCATTCATGGGAACCATCTCAACAATGGCATGGTCGTCTGACAACTCAATGAGATTTAAACCTGATTTCCCGGCATAGCCTTCACCCTTCACATTTTCAATTATTGACGAACGCATCTTTTGATCCATGATGCTTCCTGTAATCTCCCTTATTCTTCAAGGTGGATTTGCGCAGCAGGGAAAAAGATTGTAAAAATAGTCCCTCCAGAGACGTAACAGTCATTTTTCTCTTTGCAAAAATCGCATTTCAAAATATTTCCAGGGCATACATCCTGATCAAGAGGGATATAGCAGCATCTTGAGGATACCATATTTATCTTAAAGTCATAGCGCTCTGAAAAGATCTTCATGCGTAAAAGATCAGCTCCTTTGCCTCCCGCATTAAAATCAAACTCCTGCTTGGTCGAATAGTTCATGGTCTCCTGAGTCACGAAAAAACCTTCAAAAATCCGTCTTTGATTTTCAGTGGTTATCCCGACTCCATAATCACGAACCACCAGTTCAACACCTGCTCCCTTTTTCTGGATATTGACCTCTATTTTGCCTTCATCCGGGGTATTCTCTATGGCGTTTTTTACAAGTCCAACTACCAGCTTTTTAAGGGGATCAGCCGGTATGTAAATTGATGGGGCGGATTCAAGTTTAAGATTCAGATCGATCTTTCGGTGGGAAAAATGGGGTTTGATCTCCTCAAGGGTCCTAAAAACAAATTGATCTAATAGGATCTCTTCGGGCGGAGTTTCCTTTGGACCAAAAATTGCATCAATTCGTTTTTTTATCCTCTTAACAATTCGTCCTTCCCCCACCTCCTCGGCCACAAGGGCCTCGAGTTCATCTGCACATTCATCCAATAACAATGAGAGAAGATGATGTGCATCATAATGCTGCTCCCGCATGATGTCTTCCACCTCATATTGCATATCCAATATGCGGTCGAGATTACGCCGGGCACGGTCAATGGTGGGTTCATAGACCTCTAATGGCAGAGAAGTAAGCCTTTTTCCCAAGATACTCAAGGAGGCTCCAAGCACTGCGAGAGGCGTCCTCAATTCGTGGGAAAGATGATTTATGACCTTGTCTTTTGCTCGGTTCAGACTCGTAACCTCGTTGTAGGCCTCCTTTATCTCCATTGAAACCCGGGCATTCTCAATGGAAAGGGCCACAGTCCCTGAGATCGTATTCAAAAGTTCGATGTCTGTCTCATCAAAGGTCCCTCGTTTTTTGTTCATAACACAGAGGACCCCGACTGTTTGATCACCACTTTTAAGGGGCACATCCAACAGGCTTTTAGTCTTAAACCCAACCTGCTTATCCACTACGGAATAGAAATCAGGGTCTTTAGATGTATCAGCAACTACAACCGGCTCGCCGGTTCGTATGACCCGACCTGAAACACCCTTGGTGGCGGGAAAACGGACCTCCTTCATTCTCTTCTCTATGGCCAAATCGTCGTGGGCCCCGGATTTGAAAAAGAGTTCATTTTTTTCTTTATCTAAGAGTATAACCAGAGAGCCCTCAGCCTCTAAAAGTTGCTTGACCTCGGCGCTGATATATCCCAATAGATCGTCCAAATCAGGATATTCAGGGAGGGCCATGCTTGTCCGCAGCAAAGCCTCGCTGTTCCTCTCAATTCTTTTCTGATGAGTGATGTCTCTTAAGAGAACCAACTCCCCCGAGGGTTCCCCCTCGTTCTCTGAAAAAACAGCGGCCCTGAAGGCCACATCTAAAATCCGACCATCTTTGGTGAGTCTTTGAGTCTCATGGCGCAGTATAATTCCATCCTCGAACAGTTTCCTGATATTTCCACTCGTCTCTTCTTCTAAACCGGGAGGAATATAAGGGATTTTCTTTCCCGCCAGTTCATCGAGGGACCATCCGAAGATTTTCGTAAATGCGGGGTTGAGATAGGAAACATGTCCGTCTAAGGTAAACACTACTAAGGGATGCGGGACAAAATCAAGAAGTGTCTTATAGCGTCTTTCCGACTCCTGAAGGGCTCGCTGAATCCTGAATTTACTTGTAATATCCCGGGCGATACCTCGAAAACCTATGATCTTTCCATCTTCATCAGTAATCTGATTGGCAGAAAACTCAATAATCCTAGATTCATCTTTCTTGTCTTTGATTTTCCAAATCAGGTCTGAAAAGCCCTGACCGGTTTCATAGATCCTGTTAAAGGTCTCAAGAGCCTGCTTTGCATATTCCTCCGTCATAAACTTCGTAAAGTTCTGAAACTGTATCTCCTCCCTCGGATATCCAAACACCTTGCAAAGAGACTGGTTGAAATATAGGAAATTGCCATGTATATCCACCTCATAAACCCCCTCCTCAATGTTCTCTACGAAGGCCTGATAACGCTCACTCGATACTTTTTCGCAGGCAACTAAGAGGTTTTCCGCCACGGTTGTATCCTCATCCGAAGAAATTTGGGGTTGATCTCCCTCAAAAGATCTACTATTTTTTACTGGTTTAATATCTTTCATGAAGATCGGAACTCCGAGGCCTAATCGCTGGCTTCTCTTATTCCTCTTCAAACGGAACCATACACAGCTTGAAAAGGGAAACATTTACAGGGTTAGTGTCCATTCAGAAATGAGATAGTTTTCGCAAGATCAAGAAAGACGAAAATTTTAACCACAGGAATATATTGGAGTATTTCGAGGATTAAAATTTGAGTCTGACGCTGAGATTGCGGAAAACAGCCATTTATGGATCGACACGAGTTAGGATTTGGTATGCTTATCTTATAAGGTATAAGGAAAATATTGTCATTATAATTTTGCGGCAAGCCTATCCCTGATAGAATCTCAGGCTGAAATTCCAAATTTCAAAGCTCGGCCGCAAAGTTTCTTGAATCGCCAAGGGATTTATAATATAATATAAGAACCAATGCGGGGAAAAAATAAAAAAATGGCAAAATCAGAAAAAATACCCGAGGCCACTATCACCAGGCTCTCAATATATTACAGGCAGCTTGAGCTGTTAGAATTCGATGGATATCGTATGGTTTCTTCGGATAAACTGGCATGGCTATCCCAAGGTAATCCGGCTCAGGTGAGAAAGGACTTAGGATATTTCGGCGGATTCGGTGTTAGAGGCGTAGGCTACGATGTGATAGACCTGCAGGCCCAGATCAAGCAGATCTTGGCTATAAACCGCGACTGGAATCTGGGCATTGTTGGTGTCGGGAATTTAGGGTCAGCCCTCTTACAATACCACAATTTCTCTGAAAGAGGCTTCAAATGCGTGGCAGCCTTTGACAATGCCTCCGACAAGATCGGAAAAGTTCTTCCCTCTGGTCTTAAGGTGATGGATATTAGGGGATTAGATTCGGCGATCGAAGAATTCGATATAGAGATTGGTGTTATCACGACGCCCCCCTCTGCGGCCCAAACGGTCGCAAATCTTTTTCTAAAAGCCAATGTAAATGCCATTCTGAATTTCTCCCCCACGAGGATCAGTGTTCCTGAATGCTGTTTGGTTCAAAACATTGACTTTTCAGTAAGGCTGGACATACTTTGCTACAAACTGGGTCGTGAAATAGTGAATTAACACCCTAATAATTATAATTGATGTTCTTGGCATGCAAGATAGATGGGATGTTTTCGACCTGTGCGGTTAGAAACAGCCACAGAAACTCAGAGACACAGAGGAAAACATTTTAGGGAAAAGGGGCCCCTTTAAAGCGGGAGGGAAGTGTCAAACCGACACGAAACTTCTGCAGCATCTTAAATTGGAAGGCTTTGATGACAGCTTTCAGAGGGTTTTAAAACCTTTTTATTTCCCTCTGTGCCTCTGAGCCTCTGTGGCAAACAAAATGCCCGGTGAAAAGACCAAAATCGTTGAGATCTTTACAGATGGGGCGTGCAGTGGCAATCCAGGGCCGGGCGGTTACGGGTCCTTGCTGAGATACGGCGAGATCACAAAAGAAATCTCCGGTTACGCGCCCGACACCACCAACAATCGGATGGAAATGATGGCCGTTATTGAGGCCCTCCGGCAACTCAAACGATCGTGC
>DAOVUP010000264.1 GCA_030632525.1 Desulfobacteraceae bacterium
AATTTTTCTCCATGCGCCTCTGTCTCGGAA
The DNA here is from genome assembly GCA_030632525.1 of Desulfobacteraceae bacterium. Classification (GTDB taxonomy): domain Bacteria; phylum Desulfobacterota; class DSM-4660; order Desulfatiglandales; family Desulfatiglandaceae; genus Desulfacyla. Next base: position 31 of record DAOVUP010000264.1, read on the forward strand.
AGCACTGTTACGTCAGAGGAAGAACCATCGGTCTGTTTAGAAGGTCTCTTTGGAAGACCGGTGACAGGAGAGACCGGAATTCTCCGAAACCCCTCCTGGTCGGCCTCAGCGCGCGCCAGAGGACTAAATACGAGATCGGCGGGCTGCACCCTTTCCTTGAAATCAGTGGAGCTAACTATGGCATTTGCCGTATCTATCCATAGAGGGAGAGCGCCAGAGGAACCGTATATGGCTAAATGCTTCCCCTTCATGGGACGATTGTCATCATAACCTGTATAGGTAGCAATCACATATCCGCTCTCCAAATCAAACTGGCCGGTCTTGAAATCTGGGCCTGGTATGAGGCCTACAAAACTGGAATTGGTGAACCGGTTTGCCGTCCCTGTCTTCCCGAAAGTGGGAACAGGTATGTCAAACAGCTTGATAGCATCCTTGGCCTTCTTTCCGGTCCCTCTCTCCATCACTTTCCCTAAGATTTCGCTGATCAGTGTAGAAACCCTCTGGGACAAGACTCTTTCGGGCTTAGGACTATATTCCCAGATGACCTCACCCTCCCTGTCAACGATTTTCTTAATAATAGGGACCATGGCAGGCCCGCCTCCAGGAAAAAGGGGATAGGCCTTGCCGGTAGCGAGGGTCTCATAGGCCAGGGCAGCCTCCATTATACTTATTGAATTTGGCCCCAGGGGAAAAGAAAGAACCGGATCAAGGGGAGTGGATATCCCGATTTTTTTTGAAAGATATACCACAAAAGAAAGATTGACAAGGGTCCGAAAGTCCCTGACCTTGGAGAGGACCTCAAAGCTATACCTCTCATGGGCAAGAAGTTTCTTGTAATTAGCCTTGATATGGGTCTCAATGGAGTCCAATATCCCGGCTGGGATCAGGTTATCAATCCATACCTTTTTTTCGAAGTTTGGGTCTTGAGCCTTTTCAATCAACCATTCCGGGGTGATTGGAATTAGATCGTCCCGGGCTAAGTATTCAGGGTGATCTGTGTAGATGATCCTGCCCCCCTGTCCCGGTTCTCCAGCCCGGTAGAAACGGCCGTGGGTCTGGGGGACGGCTTTTTGAAACTGCTCTCTCATTTCATGGTCAAGGGTGCTAAGTCTCTTGAAGTCGTATCTCATGATCTGATGACTTTTCAGCTCCACTATATCCGACGCGCTTTCAGACAAATCAAAATGGAGCCGGTGGAGGTCGTCTAAGATACTCTCGCGTCCTTCAAAGATGATGTCTGTCTCTATCTGGTCTTTGGCCTCGCCAAAGGCCGCCTCCATCAGGGCTTCTCTGTTTACTATGACACCGTATCGATCCCTTATTCGGCCTTTGTAGACCTGATACGATTCCTCTTCCTTTCTGCCAAGACCCACAAGGTTCACAACCTGCCGGAACTCGCTCAAATTAAGATGATCAGTGAGATGGTAAAGAAGCCAGACTGTTGCAAGGTTTTCCGACTTGACCCCAGCCCAGGCCATGGAAACCGTGTCGCTTTTCGGTTCATGATCAGGCCGGGGCAGATATGATGTGCCCTCGAATCGAAAGATCTCTCTTCGGTTCTTGAGAGGGTCAAGGGTATTCCATTTTAGTTGTAGGGCCGCTGCATAGACGATCGGCTTAAAGATCGACCCCAATTGCCGTTTTGCATCGACTGCCCGGTTGAAATAGCGGTCAAAAAACCCACCCACCATCGCCTTTATCATCCCCCTTTGAAGGGCCACGATCCCGCCTTCCAACTCAGGTATCGCAGAGAGCATCAGTTTTGCATCCCGGTTTTCATTGGGGGGCATCTTGTCAGAAATCATTAACTGCACCGGCACCAGATCTCCCACATAGAACTTCTTTAAGAGTATGGGGGCATGCTCCCTCTCAAATCTTGCCCAGTTCCCTATATTAGCCTTTAGCCAGGCCGCCCCAACCGGTTTGAGCCCTTCAAAATCAATAACCCCTCCACCGTTATCCCACGCCACAATCAGGTGGCACTTATCCCTGTCTGTCTCCACAGCTGTTATCTGGGCGAGAAAGGGGATGTTCTCTTTGGGTTTTTTAAGCCCCTTTTCAAGCAATCCTTCCCATTTTTCTTTATTTTGCCAGGGCTTATAACCATTCAGCTTGATATCCATCAACGGAAGATGCCTTCGCAGACTCATCAAAGCGGCATACTGAACCTCTTTGTCTACGGATGTATAGATGCTGATCCCCGATGTGGCAATGTTGTCCAGTCCCTGGCTATGCAGGATTTCCCTGAAATAATCGGATTCGAGCTGATTTCGTATATAGTCCAAGACAACATTTAAACGATATGTGATTTTCCCCTCTTTGAACGGGACCTCTCTCTCTTTTGCCTCCTCATACTGAGTCTTTGTGATGAAATGCAGACTTAGCATCCTGCCCAACACATAGTCCTTGCGCGCCCTGGCTAATTGCTTTGCCTCATCCTTTTGGGCTTTGGTTTTCTTGATAAACGGGTTGTATCTGTTAGGCCCCTTTAGGGAACCAACGATAAACGCTGCCTCAACCAGGTCAAGGTCCTTGGTATTCTTTCCAAAGAAATACTGCGCCGCAATTCTGAGCCCTTTTCCATAACCGGTTACAAAGAACTGGTTGGTATACATCTCAAGGATCTCTTCTTTGGTGTATCTTGTTTCCAAAAGGAAGGCCTGCATCATTTCCTTTAACTTTGTCCTATATGTCCTCTTTTCTCGTTTGAATATGTTCTTGGCTGTTTGCTGGGTGATGGTGCTTCCGCCCTGGACCACCTCCCCTGTCTTGATATTGGCAACAAAAGCCCTGATGATTGCCTTGATGTCAAACCCCATATGATCAAAAAAATTTCTGTCTTCGGCAGCGATCAGGGCCTTCACAAATACCTTTGGGATATCTTCATATCCGATATATTTTCTGTGAGTCATTTCAAAGAAAACACCAATGGGCGTATGTCCATCCCCATAATACACCGGGCTTTCAGA
>DAOVUP010000278.1 GCA_030632525.1 Desulfobacteraceae bacterium
CAGATCTGTCTTGAAAACCGCTTCATGATCACTGAGTGTTTTTATCAGCCTTTTGAGTACGGCATTCCCCAGTCATGGATTCTTGTATAGGGACAGCCATGCTATTTTTTGATCACGGGCATTCAATTTTGTACTCGTCCCTAACCCTGAACCTTGAACCGTTCATTTTAAGTTATAAGTGCCTAATCTATTATCGTTTTGGGGCAAAGATGGCGGGAATATAAAACAGGGTCATGTGGATTAGTCAAGTCTTTTCTCTGAGAACAGGTAATGATACGCCCGCAAAAAGCTCTTTTTACGGGCAATTGCTAATTTAGGAATTTAGGAATTACGAATTATTGCCAGCAGTTAGCTTTAGGAGGATGACTCTGAATACTGAACTTTTTGACTTTTTACTGGCGTATCGATACTGCAGGCGCCTATTGTGTTTGGCATTTTGACATCGTTGATAGGAGACGAAGGGCCTCAGGCAGATCAGGTTTTGGATCGGTTTCCCTCTCCAGCTTTTTCAGCACCTGCAACGGATTATCTTGAATATCTGAGTTTTTTGGGTCGGCTTTACCATAATGGATCAAGATATTTCTCAGTTCCCTGTTCAAGTCGATCGCCTTGAGCGTGGCGCCCCTGGAAAATTCTCTCCTTGCCGTAATAACTATTCCGGTCGAAGTATTCGGTCTCGATTCCAGGACCAGGAGATAACCCAGTGCCTGATCGGGGAGGGCAGGCTCTTTTGGATGATCTGTTTCCGGTTTGGTTATTATCTCGAAAAAATTTCCCCTGCGGATACCATGCTTGAGGCCATGATTCATATAAACTACCGAAAATTGTCCCATAATCTCCTTCAATTCCTTGGCGGCTACCACCGGTAGTTTAATCCCTTCGCTCTCTTTCCATCTCTTCCATCCGGGGTTGGAAAGCTGAACACAGGGAGATATCCAGGTAAAAGGGAAGAGAGTATCTCCCACGCGCATCGGGCTGTAGCTTTCAACAATTTGTGCCTTGTATAGATTAGGTTTGACCTCCTTTTTCAAGACGACCCTCCCCAAAAAGGAGATGACATATCCCAGATCGCGCCCCGAAAGAGGGTGATCGAGTTCGTCAGAACTTTTGTAGACAGTGAAAAGGTCTCCCGGTTTTACGTCATGTCCCTTATCAAAGGCCACATAAACCGTATCGCCCTCTGCCAAGAAAATCCTCTCTGTCTCGTCTGCAAACAGATGCCCCCAAGGACTCACCTCCTCAGATGACAAAAACCCAAGGGCTTCCACGTCGGTGAGCTCCGAAACATCGATGCCTATGGGGCCTTGGGCCAAATCATCTGTGCCCCCAGTCGCCGCTACCGCATTTTTTAGGTCTAATTGCACGCCGGTAAAGAAGAGGCCCAAATTAAGAAAAACAATGCCTGATGCAATCAATAAAATCACTGTTCTAATTTTTTTTCTCAATGTTCTGCCCTCTCTTTGGATGATGGATGCAGGATACTGGATACTCGATACTGGATACTGGTTATTCGTGATTCGTTGTAATTCCGCAATCCGAAATCCGCAATCGAATGATATTGGCCGAAGATCCCGTCTTCAGCGGGAATGCTGGTTTCGCCACATAATTGCCAAATACCATTTTCCGGATTTGTGGTGATGTAAAAACGGTCGGTTTTCACATAACAAATGTTTACAATATGACGTATGGTTATGAGAATGCAACCTTTGAACCTCTGAACCTTTCAACCCGTGAACGGTTACCAGATAGATTACAGGACGCAGTTTCATTTTGTCAAGTTGTACCGAAGAAAAAGGTGCGATCAAATGTGGACTTATGAGGGGTTGAAGGGCATAATGGCCTTAATCTTGAAGTTCTATTTCACGAAAATCTATGAAAAAAATCCTGATAATCGCTTCATTAACTCTCATCGCCGTACTCCTCTTTATCAAAGAGAATCGACTCAACCGTCCCTCTGAACCGGTCAAGGACGGGTGTGTATCCTGCCATAAAGAGGTGAAAGATCCGGACCCATCCCATCCCATATCGGCCTTTGGATGTTATACCTGTCATTTGGGAAACAGATACTCATTAGACAGAGAAAGGGCCCATTTTACCATGGTTCAAAACCCAGGGGACCTCCGTGTTGTGGACAGGACCTGCGGGAAAACAGGGTGCCATTCGGATATTGTGGCCCGTGTTAAAAACAGTCTCATGGCCACAAACGTAGGGATCCTAAAGACTATCCAGGAACAGTGGCTTAATAGAAAGGATATCTCCGGTGACTCACCCGTTGTAATGGGTGTTGGTGTCAGAGATCTTTACGACAAGGCGCCACCTCAAAATCTTGCCATTGATCATTATCGAAAGATGTGCGGGGGATGCCATTTGTGGAAGCAAAGGGGCGACCGCAAGGGAGAGATAGGGAGGAGGGGCGGCGGTTGCAGCAATTGTCATGTTCTGGATGATGAGAAGAGCAGCGAACCGAAAAACAAAGCTATTGACCACCCGGAGATGACAACGAGAATCCCTTCGGCAAACTGTATAAAATGCCATAACAGATCTGCAAGGATTGGCCTGTCCTATTTCGGGAGGTTCGAGTCAGCAGGTTACGGGACACCCTATGAAGGGACCAGCCTGAGCAGCAGGAGGCTGTCGGGGAACCGTTTTTTCCTGGACCTGCAGGCGGATGTCCACTTCAGCAAGGCCGGGATGGAATGTATAGACTGCCATACCGCCACCGGGCTGATGGGAGACGGGAAGCGATATGACAGAATGTATTCACAAATCGACGTCACCTGTCAGACA
>DAOVUP010000004.1 GCA_030632525.1 Desulfobacteraceae bacterium
AACCAAAACCGCTAAAACAGACTCCGGTTGCACATCTTCATGATGGGCAGCTATGGCGTGAATTACCTGGGTCGCCTCACCGTGTCTCCTCGCCAGATCCGCCCCAATAACTGCATGAGGTCCCTCCACCTCATGGTCCACTGCCTTCCCGATATCATGAAGAAGCCCCGCTCTTTTCGCCTGTTTTACGTTCACCCTAAGCTCGCTGGCCATAACACCACAAAGAAAGCTCACTTCCATTGAATGCTGAAGCACATTCTGAGCATAGCTTGAACGATACTTGAGTCGGCCGATAAGTTTGACAAGTTCATGACTAATACCATGGACCCCGACGTCGAATGTGGCCTGCTCCCCGGCCTCCTTAATACTCGTTTCAATCTCTTTGTTTGCCTTGGAGACGACCTCCTCTATCCTGGCAGGATGAATCCTCCCGTCATCAATGAGCCTCTCTAATGAAACCTTTGCAACCTGCCTTCTCACAGGGTTAAACCCTGACAATATAACCGCCTCAGGGGTATCGTCGATAATAAGATCAATACCAGTGGCAGCTTCAATAGCTCGAATGTTTCTTCCCTCTCTGCCAATAATCCTCCCCTTCATTTCCTCATTTGGAAGGTTAACTACAGAGACTATTTTCTCAGCTGCATAATCCCCGGAATATCTTTTTACTGCCAAAGCAATGATCTCCTGCGATTTACGATCTGCCTCAGATCTCGCCTCGTTTTCAATCCTCCGTATCATTTTTGCGCCATCATGTTTCGCCTCCAATTCCATGGAGTTGACCAGAATCTGTTTGGCCTCTTCCGCGGAAATACCTGCTATCCGCTCCAATTGTCTTCTCTGCTCTGTAACAAGACTTTTATACTCCCCCTCTTTCTTTCTTATCTCCCTTTCAGTCCTTTCAACGCCTCTTTCTTTTTCTGAGATCCTATCTTCTCTTTTTTCTAACTGTTCAATCTTTTTATCCAAGGTTTCCGTCTTTTGAAGTAGACGTTTCTCCTGGACCAACAGAGTCTCTTTCTTCTCCTTGGTCTCCTTTTCAAATTCAACCTTCATCTGATAAAGAGTGTCCTTGGCTTGAAGAGCTGCCTCCCTCTTTGTTGTCTTAGCCTCTTTCTGGGCCTCGGCCAAGACTTTTTTAGAGTATTTTTCTACGGCCTCCACCCTACTTTCCACAAGTTTCTTGCGGACAAAGAAGCCAATGACGACCCCGGCAATTAATCCTGCCCCCACAACCACAATTATATAAACGGCGCTCATATCCATCATGATTTCACGCTCCTGATATTAACAAACATCACCCGGATAAACCGGAATTCGGCACGCCCCAAGCGCCACCCAAAGGGCACCAGGCACAGGCCTCTGTAAAGAGTAAGGATGAAAGGAAAAAGGGGGTAATCCAGACAAAAAAGTAGATGATCCGGACTACAAAGAGGGGATAATAGGGAATGAAAACTTACCTATAGCGATGCGCTACTTCATAGCTCCTTTAGTAGACTCTCGAAAACCATTGAAACCATTCACGCAATACCTAATTTTTATTTGACTCAATAAATTCATCACTAACATTCAGTGTAATTATCCCGATTAACCCTCAATCCCTACATATATAAACTCCCAGAAACACAAAATGAATCTACAACAAAACATTGTGAATCCGGAGGAATATTCTCCCGTGCATCTGTTTTACGGGTAATACCTTTTGGAGAGAAGCTCACCTATTCAACTAAGGCATCAATCTGCGCATTAATCGAACGTGCCCTATCTTGAACATTTTTCATCAGATCATCGCGTTCTCTTAATACCTGAAAATAATCGCTCGCAATATGAAAAGCAGCCAATATTGCCACCTTCCCCTCAGAGAGCTTTCCCCCGCTATTCCTGATCTCCCCTAATTTGACGTTTACAAATTGTGCGATCTCGTTAACTAGCGCCTCATCCTCATCGCTACTCAAAAGATACTCGTGATCAAGGATTCTGATTCTAATAGGCTTTTCCATATACCCAATAATATGAGCTGATTACGATGATATTCTGAGACCTTTTAAAAACGTCCCCTTTCGAAGTCTTCGCTTATCTGCACAATCTCTTCGTTCCGTTCATGCCGCCATGGCGGGACTCGAAATATTTAACATATTCCTGTGGTTAATCCCGCTAAAGCGGGACTCACGCGCCTTGATCTTGAACGAAATTGAGCATTTTTCAAAGGTCTCATTCTCTGCACACCTATGGACGAGTCATTCGCTCTACTCAGTAACCTGTTCCATCTTCTCCAAGAGAGAAAGAATCCTCTGCTTAGCCTTGTCTCTGGCTGATTTCAGACCTTCCACCTCCTTGGTGAGATCAGTCAGTTTCTCCTCTTGAATCTGAAACTTCTCAGCAAAAGATTCCTTTTCTTTTTTTAGGCTCTTTATCATTTCAATAAGGTTATCAATCTTATCTTCGAGCAATTGGAATTGATCAACCCCATCTTTTGAATTCAAAGAATTCCAAACTTTGTACTGTCTGCTCTCTTCTCCACTTTCCATACTGATTCAAACCTCTCAATCTTTCCAAATTTGCCAATTTATTCAATAACGAACTAAGTCAACCGCTTATCCGCATAGAAAAACCGAAACCTCCAGCATTGCCTAAGCCTAAAACGACAAATTAAACGCTTTAAACTCTTAATGTTAAGATGACGACTTCAAACTGGAATATATTTCATATTATCCCTGAAACATAAAAAGGTCAATAAATAAAAAAAGGCAAGCGCGATTCCGCTTGCCTTTGATTCAATGGTTGTTGTTTTTTGATTTCGCTAATTTATCTTTTCCGATATTCTGATACGGACGATAGCGCGTTTGAGTGCTGCTTCCGCCCTCAGAAAATCGACATCTTCCTTGCCCCGATCCAGGGAAAGCCTTTCCTTGGCCCTTTCCACGGCCTTTCGGGCCCGCTCTAAATCAATTTCGGTCGCTTTCTCAGCAGCGTCAACCAAAATCGAGACCTGGTTGTCGGATACCTCGGAAAACCCGGTCGTTACCAAAAAACGTTCAGTTTGATTGCCACTGGAAAAACGAAGTTCGCCCGGTTCAATTCCTGAAAGAAATGGAACGTGCCCCTCCAAGATGCCGAATTCACCCATGGTTCCAGGGGCAACGACAATGTCCACCTCTTGACTCACCATCACCTTCTCAGGGGTAACAATTTCCAGATGTAACTTTCCCATGGATTATTCCCCCTTTTTATTTGCCGGCGATCTGCTCAGCTTTTTCCTGCGCCTGTTCGATATTACCGACCATATAAAACGCGGCTTCGGGCAGATCATCATGTTTGCCCTCGATAATCTCCATAAAGCCCTTGACCGTCTCGGCCACAGGTACATAGGCCCCAGGCGTTCCTGTAAATGTCTCGGCCACATGGAATGGCTGGGACAAAAATCGTTGAATTCGGCGTGCCCGGGCCACCGTCATTTTGTCCTCATCAGACAGCTCGTCCATACCCAAAATGGCTATGATATCCTGTAACTCCTTATATTTCTGGAGGGTACGTTGAACCTGCATCGCGGTGTTATAGTGTTCTTCCCCAAGAAAGTTCGGGTCTAGAATTCTGGAACTCGAATCCAGCGGATCCACGGCCGGATAAATACCCAGTTCCGTTAACGGCCTTGACAAGACCACGGTTCCGTCGAGATGGGCAAAGGTTGTCGCAGGCGCCGGGTCGGTAAGATCGTCCGCGGGCACATACACGCACTGAACCGATGTGATAGAACCTTTCGTAGTTGACGTTATCCGTTCCTGCAATGCACCAAGGTCGGTACCCAGGGTAGGCTGATACCCCACAGCGGAAGGCGTACGACCCAACAATGCTGAAACCTCTGCACCGGCCTGAGTAAACCGGAAGATGTTATCGACAAATAGCAGAACGTCCTGGCCCCGCTCATCTCTGTAATACTCTGCCGCGGTCAGCGCCGAAAGTGCCACCCTTGCACGGGCACCGGGGGGCTCCGTCATCTGACCGTAAATCAGAGCGGCTTTGGGGAGAACACCCGATTCCTTCATCTCCATGTACAGATCGTTGCCCTCTCTCGTGCGCTCTCCGACACCGGCAAACACACTGATACCGCCGTGCTGCATGGCAATATTATGGATCATCTCCATCATGACGACCGTCTTTCCAACGCCGGCCCCGCCAAACATCCCCATTTTACCGCCTCTTGGAAAGGGAACCAGGAGATCGATGACCTTTACACCGGTTTCAAGCACGTTTACAGACGTGTCCTGCTCTTCAAATGAAGGCGCGGGACGATGGATGGGATAGAATTCCGTCGCCTCCACCGGACCAAGACCATCCACGGGTCTTCCGACCACGTTGAGGACGCGACCCAGACCCGGATCCCCTACAGGCATCATAATCGGCTTTCCCGAATTCTTGACCGGCATACCCCGCACAAGGCCGTCGGTCACATCCATGGCAATGCAACGCACCACATTATCACCCAAATGCTGGGCAACTTCCACAACCAGATTGTCTTTCACATCGTTGATTGCCGGATTGCTGATCAGGAGTGCGGTTAGGATTTCAGGGAGTTCACCGTCACCAAACTCCACATCGACGACCGGACCAATGATTTGTATTAATTTGCCCTCATTCATGGTTAAATAAAGACCTCCTTATATGGTTAAAACCGTTATCCCTTCAAGGCGGCGGCGCCACCAACAATGTCCATCAATTCAGCAGTAACAGCCGCCTGTCGTGCTTTGTTGTATACCAGGGTGAGACTTTCTACAAGATCGTCACAATTCCTGGAAGCATTGTCCATGGCAGCCATACGCGCAGCATGCTCACTTGTTTCGTTTTGCAGAAATGCATTATAAATCTGTACGTTAATATGTTTGGGTAAAAGTTCGATCATCAGCCCTTCGGGATCAGGCTCGCAAAGATACTCCACTTCGGCTCCGGACCCTTCTTCATCCTCGGCAACTGGAGGCTCAACCGGAATCAGCTTGACCAATGTGGGCACCTGTTTGGCCATCCCGAGGAAACGGCTATAGATCATATAGACGCCATCTACCTCGTCTGCAAGATACCTGTCAATCATACCTCTGCTGATCTGATTGACAAAGGATATATCGACATTCCCGTAGGCATTGATATGACTTCCAATGAGATCATACCCTCTTTTTTTGAAATAATCGCGACCCCGTTTTCCGACCGTAGTCAGACCGATGTCAACGCCGCCATCCTTTTCTTGATCCATCCACTTTTTAGCCCGGTTGAACAGATTGGAATTGAAACTGCCGCAAAGACCCTTATCGCCTGAAAAATGCAGCAACTCCACCCGGGAAACCTTTTCCTTCTTCACAAGCAGAGGGTGGATATCAGATTCGATCCGGCTTGCCAGATTGCCAAGCACTTCCGCGAACTTGGTCGCGTAGGGCTCAAAGCTTTCCATTTTCATCTGGGCGCCACGGAGTTTGGCAGCAGCAACCATATTCATGGCTTTGGTAATTTGCCGCGTTTTTTTAACAGCGCCTATCTTCCTCTTAATATCACTTAAGGTTGCCATGTGGCCTTTCTCTCTTTATTTATCCGAAGTTTATCATCGTTCGCCCTTACTTAGTAAAGGTAAACAAATTTTCCCCCGTTCCGCAGATCCATTCATTTACGGAGAGGCCGCTCGTGCATTTCGCTTCGCGACGTTGTTCCGCCTTTTCCATGTCCGAAACAATAAGGCGTATCAGGCCGCGGGTTGAAAAATTCCCTCAAATTCTTCCAGAGCCTTTTTCAGTTTGCCGTCCGTTTCCTCAGTAATATCGTTTTTCTCCTTGATATCGGCCAGGATGTCGGAGTGTTTGCTGCTCAAAAACTCGAGCATCTGTTTTTCATAATCCGAAACCGCACTTTCCGGCCACTTATCGAGAAAACCATTTGAGCCTGCGAAAAGGATAGCCACCTCTTTATCAGCCGACATGGGCTGAAACTGAGGCTGCTTCAATATTTCAACCAGCCTGCGGCCCCGGTCAAGCTGTTTCAACGTAGCTTTGTCAAGATCGCTTCCGAAAGCGGCAAACGCTTCCAACTCTCTGAACTGGGCCATATCCAGCTTAAGGGAGCCCGCAACCTTCCTCATTGCCTTGGTCTGGGCAGCACCCCCCACACGGGAGACGGAAAGACCCACATTAATGGCGGGACGCACACCCGAGAAAAAGAGATTAGGCTCAAGATAGACCTGACCGTCTGTAATGGAGATCACGTTGGTGGGAATATAGGCGGAAACATCACCTGCCTGGGTTTCAATAATCGGAAGCGCTGTTAGAGAGCCCCCTCCCAATTTGTCATTAACCTTGGCGGCTCGTTCAAGCAGTCTGGAATGGTTGTAAAAGATATCCCCCGGGAAGGCCTCCCGGCCGGGGGGTCGTCTGAGCAAAAGAGAAACCTGCCGGTAAGCTGTGGCCTGTTTTGAAAGATCGTCGTAAATAATCAGGGCATGTTTTCCCTGGTCTCGGTAATATTCTCCAATGGCGCATCCGGCATAGGGCGAAATAAACTGCTGAGTGGCCGGATCGCTGGCGCAGGCCGCCACGACCGTTGTGTATTCCATGGCACCATGGCGCTCCAGGACGTCAACCACCTGAGCCACGGTCGATTTTTTCTGACCTGTGGCAACATAAATACAGTAAACATCCGTATCCTTCTGATTGATTATGGCGTCCACGCAGATAGCCGTTTTCCCGATCTGCCTGTCCCCGATGATCAACTCTCGCTGTCCTCTTCCCACCGGAGTCATGGCATCGATGGCCTTGATACCCGTGTACAGGGGTTCGAAAACAGATTTACGGTCAATAACGCCGGGCGCAACCATCTCAAGCCGCCTAAACTCGGTCGCTTCAATGGGTCCTTTGCCGTCAAGAGGCTCCCCCACTGCGTCAATAACTCGGCCAAGAACCGCCTCTCCCACAGGGATTTCAGCAATCTTGCCGGTCCTCTTGACCGTATCGCCCTCTTTGATTTTGGAGTCATCGCCCATAATGGCGACACCCACGTTATCTTCTTCCAGATTAAGACAGAGGCCATAGATACCTCCGGAGAATTCCACCATCTCCATAGACATGACCTTCTCAATCCCGTATACTCGAGCGATACCATCACCCACAGACAAGACGGTTCCGGTCTCACTTACTTCGACCTTCTTTTCGTAGTCTTTAATCTGGCCCCGGATTATCTCACTTATTTCTGCAGCTCTGATCTCCATTAGTTATATTCACCCCTCTTTAATGATTCTTTTAAGCCTTCAATCTGCGCCCTGACACTGCCATCCAATACCAAATCACCTATCTTTACGACGAGCCCCCCAATGAGAGACTCATCCTCTTCCACCTTTATTTTGACCGTCTTAGAAGTGATTTTTGCAAGGACAACATCCAATTTGTCCATTGCCGCATCTTTCAAAGGCCGGGCCGTAATGATATCAGCACGGATAATGTTTGAAATCTCGTCGGTGAGTCGTGTGTAATAGACTGAAACATCCTTGATGCCCTCTATCCTGTTCTTGTCTAAGAGAAGCCGTAGAAGGTTCTTGACCAGATCGGCAAAGGGACTTTTCTCCAACACTGCGTCAAGCACCTTTTTTCGATCATCCACGGAAAAAACCGGATTGGCTATTACCTTGCTAAATTCAGGGTTATCTGCGCAGAGTCCGGCGAAATCCTTCAGGTTCTCCCCGTATTCCGCATAATTTCCGTCTTCCTGCCCCAGACTGAGCAGCGCTTTTGCATATCTTTTGGAAATTCTTGAACCGGTCAATGTAGTTTCTCCACGCTTTCAATAAATTCATTGACTAAATGATCCTGATCGCTGTCCTGTATCTGCCCTGCAATGATCTCCTCAGCCCTTGTAGCAGCCATCTCAACCACATCTTGCGTCAACCTGTTCCTGGCAGCCTCGATTTCACGCTCTATGGTCAGATCAGCTTGAGCTAAGATCTGAGTGGCCCTCTCCCCTGCTTCCGCAATAATCCTTTCCTTTTCTAATTCCCCATCAGCCTTAAACTGTTCGATGATTTCTTTCTTTTGAAGTTCAAATTCCTTGAATTTTTTCTCCAACTCGTTACAGCGGGTCTCAGCGGTCTCCTTATCTCTTTTCAAATCCTCTAATTTTTTACGAATCTCTTCCTTCCGATTTGAAAAAAATTCCTTAACCGGGGTCTTTCTTATCACCACAACAAGAATGATGATCATCAGCACAAAGTTCAAAATTCTATATAGCAGATCTGTCACACTACCGCCAGATCCTCCATCCCCACCGCCGCTGGCAAAGGCCAACCCACAAAAGGCCACTGAAATAATCAGGGTACAGAAAATTATGACTAACGATTTCCCCCTTGCTATCTCAAAACCGATCATTGGATGCTCCTTCCCAGTATTTTTTGGGCTAATTCATCAGAAAAACTGGCTATTTGGCCTTCAAGGGCCTCCCGCGCAACCGCAATTTTTGACTCTATCTCTTTCTTTGCGGCATTAAGTTTTTGTTCTACCCCCCCGCCAGCCTCCTGTAATATCTCCCTTTCCCCTTCCAATCCCTGGGTCTTTAAGGCCTCCTTTTCAATATAGCCCTCTTTTCTGGCCTGAACAACACCCTCTTCGATACCCTTTTCGTTCTTTTCGGCCTGTTCCTGATAGTCATCAATCGTTTTTTGCCGAGAATTCATCTCATCCGCTCTCCGTGCCAAAACCCTCCGAATCGGGCGGAAGAGGATAAAATTCAATATCAGGAGAAGAATGAGGAAATTTACGATTTGGATAATCAGGGTACCATCAATGTTGAGCATATCAGATACATCCTTTCATTACTTTTGGTCTGCTCCAAAATGTGAAATTTTTTACAATGGTGCCTTTTACAAAAAATAAATCTGCTTGTCAAAACATTTCTTGACCATCAGCTTTCATTTCCTGCCTCAGACGTTTTTTGTAGAAAAGTCACTTTGTCATTAACCATTTCATCTTGTTTTTGGGTCTGGCAATTTCCCTCAAAAATCACTCCAGTATTTATGATCACAGAAGGGGCCTCTATATCCCCAAAAACCTTGCCGGGAGAAATGATCTCAATTTTCTCTCCAGCAACGATATGACCTCTAATTTCCCCACTGATAATGACATTAGCGGCATGAATGTCAGAATCTATCACGGCAGTCTCTCCCACAATCAGGGTCCCTTCAGTATTGATCTCGCCTTTAAAACGACCATCAATCCTAACCATCCCTTTGAAGGAGAGATTCCCTTCAAATTCAGTGTCTCGACCCAAAAAAGCGGTAATCTGATTCTTTCTTTTTTTCATGATTTCGTCACGTTGTCTAATCGAGTGGGTTCCATATCACACCTGATTTTATTTAGCAAGAAAAATCACAAAATTATTAATCTTGCCAAAAAGCCCTATATTCTTCATTAACTTACTCCCTACTCCCTAATCGAAACAGACGCCCCCAAACCGAAACTCCTGTAAATTTATTGACAGGTAAATCAACACCTGTTTAAATACGATACACAAAAATGAGCTTTGCTTAACAGGGAGAAATGAAATGACGGATCTACTTTACGAAATAAAGGATCAGGTTGCCTTCCTGACAATCAATCGGGAGGAACGGAGAAATGCCATCAGCCAGGAAATGATCCTGTCTTTCCTGGAACGGTTGGCCGATGTGGACCAAGACGAAGATATCAGAGCGGTCTGCCTCACCGGTGTAGGGGAGAAGGCCTTCTGCTCGGGGGCCGATCTGGGCGTCACCTTGTCTAAAGAAGAGGGCGATCGGATGCCGGGAACCGAGAACTATGCACGGCTCCTGAAGGAAATGGCCAAATGCGGCAAACCCCTTGTTGCCCGTGTCAACGGGCCGTGCCTTGCCGGCGGAATGGGGCTCATGCTTTCATGTGACATCGTGCTCGCCAGAAATGATACCTATTTTTGCACGCCAGAGGTGAATGTGGGGATCTTTCCCATGATGGTCGGAGCCCTTCTCTACCGAAACCTTCCCAGGAAAAAGGCCGTTGACATGGTCCTGACCGGCCGAAAAATACCGGCGCCTGAGGCAGAAAGCATGGGCATGATTACTCGCGCCGTTGAGCCGGACCAGCTGGACAATGAGATTGAAAACACCCTGAAAATTCTCACATCAAAGAGCCCGATCGGTACGCGGATCGGCAAGGAGGCCTTCAGGGTCATGAGCGACATGCCGTTTGAGGAGGCCGTGGACTTTTTATGTGAAGCCCTGGGCAGGGCCATCTCAACCCAGGATGCTGCGGAGGGGATGACGGCTTTTCTGCAGAAAAGAGCACCAACATTTACGGGCAAATAGAGTTGAATGAAGTTAAACCATGGACTTTAAGTTTGGAAAAAGTTATCGTCAACTGAAAATTGGTGCGTTTGGCGCTCCTCTAGACTAATCAGCATGGAACATCATTTGCTGAAGGGGAGGCAGTGGTAATGCCACCCCATGGTACCTCTCGCCCATTACCGGGTGAAGGGGATAATATGAACCCACCGAAAGTAAAAGAAAAGGAGAATGAAAAAATGGCTTTAACAGATGTAAAAGAGGTTTTTGACAAAATGGGCGAGGTTTTCAACGCTAATGCAGCCCAGGGTCTGGATGTGGTCTTCCAGTACGAAATCACCGGAGATGGCGGCGGGAACTGGAATGTCGTTGTTAAAGATGGCGCCTGCCAGGTCAATGAAGGCACCCATGAGGCGCCATCCGTGACATTGACCATGTCCGATGAAACTTGGCTCGGGATCGTAAACAAGCAGACCAACGGGATGCAGGCCTTCATGAGTGGGCAACTCAAAGCCACTGGTGATATCATGTTAGCGCAAAGGGTTGAACAACTTTTTCCACTTTAGCAGGTTGGCTCTTGTCCACAGGGTTCGCAGAAGAGCCGGGCTCTGAGAAGTTATTCCGGCTGCTTCTACGATCCTGCCCTGGGTTTCAGAAAATCGTCCATTAGACTGTTTTCTTACTCATAAACTTGAGCGTAAGGTTATTGCATGACCGAATTTCAGGAATATTTTGGCGAAATACACAGCATGGTCCGGCAAACCGTCCGGAAATTCGTTGAACGGGAAATAAACCCTTTTGTGGATGATTGGGAGGAAAAAGGAGAATTCCCCAGGGAACTCTATGCCAAGGCAGGAGATACGGGCATTTTGGGTATCGGTTATCCAGAGGCCTATGGCGGCTCGGCCGGCGACACCTTTCTAAAAATAGCCGCTACCGAGGAATTGATGCGATGCGGATCCGGAGGAGTTGCCGCGGGTCTGGGCTCTCTGGACATAGGCATTCCACCTGTGCTCGCTTTGGGAACCGAGGAGCAGAAATCAAGGTTTATCCCGCCTGTGCTCAGGGGGAAGAAGATTGCGGCCCTTGCCATCACAGAACCTAACGCAGGTTCAGACGTAGCGAATATCCAAACAAAGGCAGTTAAAAAAGATAACCATTACGTGGTAAACGGGAGCAAAACGTTCATCACCAGCGGTGCGAGAGCGGACCAGTTGACCTGCGCCGTCCGAACCGGCGGTGAAGGATACGGAGGGGTCAGCCTCCTTGTCATAGAATCGGACACACCAGGATATTCTGTTTCTGAAAAGCTGAGAAAAATGGGCTGGTGGGCATCTGATACTGCCCAGATCTTTTTTGACGATTGCCGGGTACCTGCCAAAAACCTGCTCGACGAAGAGGGCCGTGGTTTTTATGGAATCATGGAAAATTTTCAAAAAGAGCGTTTACAGCTCTCTATCATGGCCAACATGACTGCCCAATTAGCCCTGGAAGAATCCATAAGATATGCCCAGGAGAGGGAAGCCTTTAGCCGCCCCCTTTCCGGTTTCCAGGTCACTCGCCACAAACTAGCAGATATGGCAACGCTGGTAGAGGCCAGTCGAGAATTTACCTACAGGGTCGCTGCCAAAATGGATGCCGGGAAAAATCAGGTAAAGGAAATCTCCATGGCAAAAAATTTCGCATGCACGGTCAGCGACAAAGTCACCTACGACGCAGTTCAGATACATGGCGGCTCCGGTTATATGCGGGAGTATCTCGTTGAGAGGCTTTACCGGGACAATAGGGTCCTCTCAATCGGAGGGGGCACCCAGGAAATCATGAAAGAGATCATATCAAAATTTATTCTTGCATCTACGAAATGAGACGCCCGTAAAAAGGCCTTTTTACGGGCAATTACGAATTGAGGAATTGAGAGATTGCAAATTATTATAAACATTTAAACCTAAAGCGATTGCACCAAATTGCTCGCTTTTGAACTTTTTACGAGACCATCAAAATGAGGGAAAAAATGGAGGCAGATCAGAAAAAGGATCAATACGCCGAGGCGGGTGTTGATATTGAAGCTGGAAACAGGTTTGTGGATCTGATCAAACCGATCGTAAGCAGGACCCACAAGTCAGCCGTTATTACCGACATTGGAGGCTTTGCCGGTCTCTTTTCTCTCAATGTTGAGCATATCAAAAACCCTGTGCTTGTGAGTTCCACCGACGGAGTCGGCACAAAGCTGAAGATTGCATTCATGCTCGATAAACACGATACCGTGGGGATAGACCTTGTGGCTATGTGCGTGAACGACATCGTGGTCCAGGGTGCTGCCCCACTTTTTTTTCTTGACTACATATCCATGGGACAGCTTAATTCTGAAAGGGCTCGTGATATTATCAAAGGGATTGCTGCCGGATGCATGGAAGCCAAATGCTCCCTCATCGGGGGTGAAACCGCCGAGATGCCGGGGTTTTATTCCGAAAATGAATATGACCTGGCAGGCTTCGTGGTAGGGTTAGTCGACAATGAAGAGTTGTTGGACGGTTCTGAGATTGGAGTGGGGCATAAGATTATCGGCATAGGCTCCAGCGGCCTCCACAGCAACGGATACTCCTTAGTACGCAAGATCTTCTTTGAAGATCTGAAGATGTCTGTGGAAGATTATGTCGAAGATTTTGGCCGCACCCTGGGAGAAGAGCTTTTAGAGCCTACACGTATATATGCGAGGACCGTCAGTAATCTCAGAAGGGATTTCCGGATCTATGGTATCTCACACATTACAGGTGGCGGACTTATCGAAAATCCACCCCGCATACTCTCCCGGCGCACAAAGGCCGTCATTGACAGATCCGCATGGACACCTCATCCAATATTCCAATACCTCCAAAAGGCCGGGCAGATATCGGACCGTGATATGATGTTGACCTTTAATAACGGTCTTGGTCTGCTGATTGTGGTGAACGAGGAGGAAATCGATGAGGTCCTTTTGAGGCTTAAGGCCATGGGAGAAACAGCCCATTGTATAGGAACCATAGAGTCAAGAGAAGAGGGTGAAGACCCCGTCCATTTTACGTAGCCAGGGATGTGATACACAAAAAAAACACTTTCATGGTGAGCGCATGTCTGTTAGGAATATGCTGCAGATATGATGGCAGTCACTCATTATGCCCTGACCTCATGGACTTTACGGGGAATCACCACTTCATCCCCTTTTGTCCGGAGCAATTGGGCGGTCTTCCCACCCCCAGACCCCCCTCGGTTATTCAGGGCGGAGATGGCCGAAATCTCTTGGAAGGAAGGGGAACAGTTATCGATGACAGGGGAAATGATGTGTCTGATGCCTTCAAAAAAGGCGCCCAAGAGTCATTGAAATTAGCTGAAATGGCAAAAACCGGGGTTGCAATCATGAAAGATAGAAGCCCCTCATGCGGTCTTTTAACACCATATTGCGATACGTCTTCGGGCACAGGTATAGGGGTTACTGCCGCACTGTTTGAGTCAAACGGGATAAAAATAATTGAACTGGGCGCCGATTATTCATTTCCCACAAAAGAGTTCTTAGGGCTCGCGCAAAAATAAGTTCCCAGAATTGGCACCCAGATTTAGGTTAGATTCGGAGTCTCGCAAGCTCGCTTACCTGCGATTGAGGCCCGGCCAAAGATGGCCTGAAGATGGGATGCGAAAAATTGAAGTTATTTTTGCGCAAGCCCTTAACGTTAGACAAAGAGGAGTAAACCATGTTTGGACTTGGTCCCACAGAGCTGATCATCATCGCAATTATTGTCCTCCTTATATTTGGTGCCAAACGTCTCCCGGATATCGGGAAGGGGTTAGGGGGCGCCATCAAGGAATTCAGAAACGTCAAGAAAGAGCTTAGCTCGGATAAAACAAACGATAACAACGATAATAAGGATGGGGAAGAAAATGCCACTGAAACAAATAACACCTCTCAGACCTTAGAGGCCAAAGTGGCGAATAAAGTCCTGGAGCACGTGCCGGGTGTAAAAAAGGTTATGGACGTTAAAAAGAAGGCTGACGCCGTCAAAAATTTACTCAAATAAAATCATTATGAAAGAAATCATACCTGAGCTATCAGACCATACAGCCCTACCCGAAGAAATTGAAGAGATCCTTAGGGAATGCAGAAAGATAGCCGTGGTAGGGCTCTCTCCAAAGGAATCCAGAGACAGCAACAAAGTCGCCCGGTATCTTATGGAACAGGGCTATGAAATTGTTCCCATTAACCCGGGCCAGAGAGAGGTACTCGGAAAAACCTGTTATAGATCGCTTAAAGATATCCCGTTTCAAGTAGATATGGCCGACTTATTCCTCAACCCCACCAGGGTCCCTCAGGTAGTAGATCAGGCGATCGAAATCGGACTCAACACCGTCTGGATGCAGTTGGGCGTGGCCCACAA
>DAOVUP010000140.1 GCA_030632525.1 Desulfobacteraceae bacterium
CACAATGTTGGTGGATTGCCCGATGTAATGAATCTGGAGTTGATTGAGCCCCTCCGGGAACTCTTCAAGGATGAAGTACGCGAGGTGGGTGTGGAATTAGGCCTACCCAGGGAACTGGTCATGCGGCAGCCATTTCCTGGGCCCGGTCTTGCGGTAAGGATCTTGGGGGAGATCACAGAGGAGAGGCTTGAGATATTGAGGGCTGCCGATGTCATCGTTATCGAGGAGATCAAGATGGCAGGGCTCTATGAAAAAGTCTGGCAGTCCTTTGCGGTTCTTCTGCCTGTCAGGACGGTCGGTGTGATGGGAGATGAAAGGACATACGAGAATGTGATTGCTGTCAGGAGTGTGGACAGTTTAGATGCCATGACAGCAGACTGGTCAAAAATCCCCTATGAGGTCTTAGGAAAGATTTCCAACAGGATTATCAACAGCGTCAAGGGGGTTAACCGTGTTGTTTATGATATATCCTCCAAACCGCCAAGCACCATTGAATGGGAGTAGGGTAGCAGGGGAACTTTTCCTAAAATAAACGATCTTTGCCTACACAAACGTCTAAACCATACCGCTAATCCATGACAAGACCTGAACAGACTTCTAATTCAAGAACTGAGTAACCTGCCTACCCTTGCCAGCAACCTCTTGGCAACAACCGGCTTTGTAAGGTAATCGTCCGCGCCCGCGTCAATTACCTCCACCTCAGATTCCACTTCATCCTTTGCTGTAAGCATTATTATGGGAATAAAGCGTGTGGACATCTGAGATTTGAGTTTCTTTATGAAAGTTACCCCATCCATTTCTGGCATCAAAAAATCTGTGATTATGAGATTAGGCTTTTCCGTCGATGCGATTTTGAGCCCCTCCAATCCATTTTCCGCTGTGACCACCAGGTAATCCTCCGCTTCCAATAGATGCTTAAGGAGCTTAAGAATAACAGCGTTGTCATCAACAACAAGGACCTTTTTCGGACTCGCGCTGATTACTGATGCCTTCGATTCAATAACAGAGGACTCTTCCGGCACATCCTTTTCTTCCACAGGAGGCTCATAAACAGGTCTCCCGGCAGAGCCCCTTACCTCAGGTGGAGCCACACGAAAAACCTCATCAATAGTAGTAAGTCCCTGCATGGCTTTTGTTATCCCGTCTATTGCCATAACCAGGAATCCTTCCTTTTCAGCGGCTTCCTGCAAATTTACTGCCGATAGTGTTGGTGAGATAATTCGCCGGAGAGTGGGGGTCATCGTAAAGACCTCAAACAGACCTAAACGGCCTGAATACCCGGTAAATTGACACGCCTCACAACCAGCTCCCTTCCAGAAGACAGCCTCTTTTCCTTGACCAATGTAGGGGAGAATCAACTCCATCTGTTCGGGAGGCACGGAATCAGGGACTTTGCACTCCTGGCATATTCCCCTGACGAGTCTTTGCCCGACGATGGCGGTAAGAGATGCAGATACCAGGAAGGGGTCTATCCCCAGGTCCATCAACCTTATTACAGCGGAAGGAGCATCGTTTGTGTGGAGCGTTGAAAGAACCAGATGCCCTGTCTGCGCGGCCTGGAAGGCTGTGATTGCAGTCTCACTATCTCTTATCTCACCGACCATTACGATATCCGGATCCTGCCTGAGGATTGACCTCAGCCCTGCAGCAAAGGTAATACCAGCAGCAGGGTTTATCTGCACCTGATTGATTCCTGAGACATCGAACTCCACCGGATCTTCCACTGTCACGATATTGACTGCCGGAGAGTTGAGCTTGTTAAGACAGGCATAAAGGGTTGAAGACTTTCCGCTTCCGGTAGGCCCAGTCACAAGGATGATCCCCTGGGGCACGTTTATGGCGGCTAAAATATGTTTTAGATCCTTGTCTGAGAAACCGAGATCTTCCGGGTTCATTTCCGCGGTAGCTGGATTCAAAATACGGATGGTGACCTTTTCACCGTATGATGTGGGCAAAGTGGAGACCCTGAGATCAAATGTCTTGCCATCGTATTTCACCTGAGCCTTGCCGTCCTGAGGTTTTCTCTTGATAGAAATATCCAGGTTAGATATGATCTTGATCCTGGAGACAACGCCCGCATGAATATGCTTGTCTGCCTGCATTATCTCTCTCATAATGCCATCCACACGATAACGAACGGTGATGGACTTATGTTGCGGCTCAATATGTATGTCGCTCGCATTAAGTTTGATGGCATCGGCAAGCACTGAGTTGGTGAATCGGACAATAGGTTGAAGTTCGGTGAGGCCAAGAAGATCCTGAGCATCCTGCTCATCTTCGTCTTTCTCGTGAATAATTTCTATTTCTCCATCTATGTTCGGCCCCGAATCTAAGTTTTTCTTAAGATCCTTCTTTGGATAATGTCTTCCAATTGCATCTAAAATATCTCCCTCAGGGACAACGGCCACGTCAATTCGGGATTGGGTAAAAAATCTCAAATCGTCGAGGGCGTATAGGTCTAAAGGGTTGGCCATGGCAACGAGGATACTGTGTTCCCTCTTCTTGATCGGAATGACTAAATGATTCTCGGCAAGTTCAGGGGGCACCAATCCTATGACCTCCTTCACTATCTTTACCTTTTCGAGGCGACCGTAGGGTATATTTAGTTGCCTGGCCAGAGTTTTGGCAATAATCACTTCGTCAGCCACCCGCATATCTACAAGGACCTGACCCAGTCGCTTTTTTTGGGTTTTTTGAATTTCGAGCGCCTTATTCAGTGTCTTCTCATCTATGAGGCCGCTCTTTACCAGAATTTCCCCTAACCGCATCTTTTTTTGGGGAGGTTCTACGGGTCTGTTGGGATTGCTCATATATCAGGACCTTTCAAAGATTTTTGCGCTGTTAGCGATATCTGCCTCAGGTGACGGGGAAGCGAGGATTCAGACGAAGTCTATATGATGATTTTGCAACCCTCAGAAGCAAATGGGAGGCTCTCCCATTTTTTGAAAGGTTACAATTCTATCAAATAGGCGCCTATTTCTTTCATAAATGATACGCAGAGATGAATAATGTGTCAAGATGAAAACAGTTCAGGTTTTTCCATGAGGCTTTTTCTTGTCCAAGTTGACGAAAATTGTTTCTGTGCGAGTTATAACTTGAATTGATATTACTCCTATTATGCCTTGACAATTAAGAACGGTATGGAATAGGTTTTACCAGTCACCTGCTTCCGAAATCCGACGACTTAAGAACTTAAAAGGTCAAGATTATTGCATAGATTCATTTAGAAAGGAAGACCCAATGAAATGCACCTACCATCCCCATAAAGATGCAATAACCAAATGCTCCCAATGCCAGAAGCCCCTATGCGACGAGTGCGCGCCATCCGGAAAAGACAAGGACGTCGTGTGCAGCCGCTGTGCTATGCTCGTAGCTGCTCAGGATGCCTCCCTGGGGGTAGATCAACGAATTAAGGAAAAAGAGGGCAAAAAACAGGAACGGGAGATCAGAAAAAAAAGGAAGAGCAAGATATGGGTTGTGTCTCAATTGGTTATTATTGCGGCCTGTATTGCCATTATCGCCATACAGGTTCCGAGATTGATATCCACCTTTGAAGAAGAAAAGCCCATCAGATACGGAACCTACTCAACAGACGCCCAGACCGACCAGTGCATCAAGAACCTCTGGCGCATATCCAAACTGCTGCAAGAAGGGAAACTGCCCGGCAAAGATATAGTCTGTCCCGCAAGCAAAAAGCCCTATGTGGTGACCGAAACAGAAGGAGACGTGGTGGTGCGCAGTCCCAATCCGCAGCTATACGGATTCAAGGAAATTCGGGTCAGCAAGAATAAACCTGTGCCGGAGTTGATAAGATGAAAGCATTAAAAAGCAATAATTCTGGAGGCTTTACCATCATAGAACTATTGATGGTTTTTGTCATTATCGGGGCTTTAGCATCAATAGCCATACCCCAATATGCCTCTTATAGAGTGAAGGCCATTGCAGCACATTGTCTGGCTAACAGATATAACATAGAGATGGCCGAAAGTGCATATTTTCTGGATCATGATTCGCCAAGCCTGAAAATTGATGATTCTTACAAATGTCTGTCCGAAGGGGAATATGTTTGGCTAATTTCAGACCCGAATGACCCTGGTTACCCGAAAATTGGATGCTCAATACATTTCGGGGGAAGCGAAGATGAAAAGGATAAAGACAAAGACAAAGACAAAGATAAAGATAAAGACAAAGACAAAAATGATAAAGGCAAAGGTAAAGGCAAAGGCAAAGGCAAAAAATAGGACAAAACAGATACATCGTCACCACAGACATCTGGAGAGGAGGTGTGAGACAAAACAGGGAGCTTAGTCAGCTACAATAACAGCGTCAGGGTATGGATCTGACGCATAAATTCACCTCTTCCCCAGAAAACCATCTAAAAGGCCCACGTTAAAACCAACCCCTAAAACCCCTTTTCGTGCCCTTCGTATGCTCCGTGGTAAAATCTTTCTTTAGTTCTCTCCGAGCCGGAAGCCGGCTTGTCCAGGTTAGTTGATAATGTTTAATAAGCTTATATATCAACCTTCACGACTTTTTCACCATTCCCACTGAAAACGCTATCAGGAACTGGGCGGTGTAGTAGAGGGGCAACCCGAAGAGACGGTTGTAGAACTGCTCCGTGACGAATCGCTGATGTGCCACAAAAATATCGGAGACATAGAAAAGGACTGCGCCAACCAGTATGAACCACGCGCCGGTCCTGCGAACTCCGGGATTTCTAAAAGCAGCCCATGCGGCGGCTACCATCACTGAGATCACCACAATATAAAATGTAACCGGCACCAACATTTTTCCTAAGTATGGCAGCAGCCACCAGTAGACGAATCCACTGATCGCGATGATCAGGATGTTTACGGGATTGATCCAGTCCGCGCGACGGGCAAGGATGGCGAATGCCAGGATATAGAGGATATGACCCGCGAGAAAGGCCACAAGTCCGACTCTGAAAGCAGTCAGCCCGGGTAAGCCTAAGCATACGTCCCCCACAAGCCCGAGAATCAGCCCTGTAAGGACGAACTTGAAGTATTTAGGCATGGCCCTGGGCTGCAGCAGTGCGGTTACCACAAATAGCATAGAGAGCGGTGTCTTGAATCCCAATGACAGCCAGTTGTTTCCGGTGCCCTCTGCCCACAAAAGGCATAGCAGAAGCCCGGCTGCGACAACAAGCAAAATGTGTCTGAACATGTTCTCTCCTTGGCGGTAGTCCTGCAGACTGCCTCAATTCCTCAGTCGGGACTCACCATTATTCTTTATTTTTCAGCTCATTCAGTTTTTTCAAGATTGTCTGGGCCTTATTGATCAGATAATTTACTCTTTTGTAACTCGGATCTTCCTTTTTCACCAACTCCCATTCCACAATGGCCTCGTTGAGCTTTTCATTGTTATAAAAC
>DAOVUP010000068.1 GCA_030632525.1 Desulfobacteraceae bacterium
AGGAGCCGTAACGAGACCTTTGCAAAACGCCCCCTTTCGAAGTCTACGCTTATCTGCCCAATCTCAGCGTCCCCGATGAGTGGGATTTATCAACAGGCTCATCCCGCCTCAGGCGGGACTCGAAATATTCAATATATTCCTGTGGTTAATCCCGCTGAAAGCGGGAAACATTTTTCAAAGGTCTCGTATCTTGTGTGGCTTCGAAATCGCACTTATAAGCAGGCTTGAGCAGCAGCCTGTTTTTTTCAGGTTGGTGGTTTTTTATGCAACCAATGAAAACGTCTGAAACGTGCTCAAGGAGAGACATTATAGGTGCGCATAAGAAAATAGAGGCCCTATGGATCGTCTTTCTTTTTTTTCAAATTCTCCTGTTCATATCTCCGCTTCAGTGCGGTGCCCAGTCAAAAGCCTACCGAATCGGTCCCAATGACGTCCTCAGCCTCACAATCTATGCCGGCGGTGAAAAGCAGTTCGATGAGGACCTTACCGTTTCAGACCTGGGGACGTTTGCGGCCCCGTTTATAGGGGATATCAAGGTCCAAGGGCTTACCACCACTGAAGTGGAAAACAAGATCAAAGCACCTCTGGCTAAGGACTTCTTTGTCGATCCCAGAGTTGACATCCATATCGTGGGATACCACAGCCTCCACTACTATATTTCCGGTGCGGTTCAGAGCCCCGGGCTTTACGAAGTTTCGGCCCAAATCACCCTGATGGAGTTGATTGCCAAGGCGGGGGGAGTTTTGTCTGATCGTGGGAATCTGGCCTACATCATGAGGAATGCCAGCCCGAAAGATGTGAAAGAATTGGAGGGGGGGAAGGTTGGAAACCTGCTTTCTCAAACAAAACCCTTAAAAGTTGATCTGCAGAGGCTTTTGGACATGGGCGACATGGGCGCCAACGTCCCCCTTGAGGCTGGCGATATGGTCTATATCCCGCTTATGAAGTCTCTTGATGTCGGGCTTTCACAAATATACGTTGAAGGGGAAGTAGAAGCCCCTGGCAGTTATGATTTCAGACCAGGGATGACCGCAATGAATGCCTGTGTCCTGGCGGGGGGGTTTGGCACATTTGCCGCTCCAAACCGTACTCGAATTATTCGAAAAAAGGGAGACAAAGTGGAGGTCATTAGAATCAACCTGAACGAAGTGAGGGATGGGGAAATACCGGATGTTGAGCTCCAGCCAGGTGACCGGATACATGTCCCCGAGACATGGTTGTAACAGTTGTTTCACCGCCAGACAGGCGACTTCTAAATTGGTCGTGAGGGTTTTGCATAAACCCTACGCTATAGGGTTAGGATCTTTTTTAAAATAAAGTCTTAGAGCAGAGAGATGATAAGTTCAGAAAGCGAACAGGCCAAAAATCTCGCCGAATATTACCGGGTTCTCGCCAGACATAAATTGCTCATTGTGCTCTGTTTCATCGCGGGACTCAGCCTGGCGTTTTGGTATAATAGCAAACTGATCCCCCTTTACAGAGCCACTGCCACTATCATTATTGATAAGGAGAGCCGTTACTCCCCCCTCACGGGTGAGAGAATGGGCTTTGAGTCTTATCTCTCAGAATCCATGACATTTAACACCCATTTCGAGCTTATCCTGTCCAGGCCGGTCCTTGAGCAAGTGGTCAAGGATATGAAGATGGATAAGATCTACGAAGGCTCTGATGAAAAAAAGCCGGTTGAAGTCAATCCTTTGCGTCAGCTATTTTCCCGAATCAAGAAAAACATCAGTCTTATCTTTGGCGAAAAGAAGAAAGTTTTGGTAACCAAGAAGGTAATCGATCCTGAAGAAAGACTTTTAGGCTTAGCCCAGAGGGTGAAGGGCATGATCAGCGTAGAACCCGTGGAAGACACCCGCCTTTTAAACCTGAACTCATTGAGCACGTCCCCCACTGATGCTAAGGATGTGGCCAATGCCCTTGCCCGCGCCTATATTGACTTCAACCTGAAAACCAAGTTGCAGGCCTCAGAAAATACCCTGGAATGGCTCACGGATAACCTCTATAAAACAAAGGAGAAACTTAACGCTGCTGAAGAAGAGTTCTTGGCTTATAAACAGAGAGCCAACTTAATTTCTTTAGAAGACAGCCAGAAAACCATTGCAAAAAAAATAGCGGATTTTAATGATGCCTATATCCAGGCCAGAAACAGGCGGCTTGAGTTAAGCGCCAAATTGGCAGAACTGAGGCGGATTTCGAAATCGAGGCAAAATATCCCCCACTTTCGCTCATTAATAGGCAGCGACTTGATTGACGATCTCTACGGCCAGCTGGTAAAGGCAGAGGGTGAGCTTTCCCGTCTGAAAAAGGTGTATAAGTCAAAGCACCATAAGATTATTGCAATAAATGCCAAGATAGCGGATACGCGCACAAAACTGCGACTGGAAATACAAAAGGAAATGCAAAATCTGAAGGCTGAACAGGCCCTTATGAAGAACAAGGAAAAGATCATTCAGAAGACCATTTCAGATTTTGAAAAAGAAGCAATGGAGATCAATAAACAGGAGCTCGAGTATGGTATTCTAAAAAGAAATCTGGATCTGAACCAGGAGCTGTACGATACGATCATGTCCAGGCTGAAAGAGGCCAATATCACGGCCAACGTGGATGTCTCCAACATTCGACTTATGGAAAAGGCCCTGCTCCCAATGTCTCCTGTCGGCCCGAACAAGAAAAGAAATCTGGTCCTCGGTATTTTTCTTGGTCTTATTGTGGGAATAGGGCTCAGCTTTTTGCTGGAATATCTCGACAGAACCCTACATACGGAAGACGACGTCCAGAATTATCTCCATCTGCCGGTCCTTTCCGTGATACCAGAAGCTCGAAAGGCAAAGCAGAAAACTTATGGCAACAAAAGATGAGGAATAACCATTGAGCAGGAAAAAGAAAGCCAGTAAAAACAGGGCAAACTCTTTTTTGAATAATTTGCTGAACAATTATCCTGTGCAGTCTCATTTTGCTGAAAGTTATCGTACACTAAGAACAAATATTTCTTTCTCATTTATGAAACAGAGTTTCAGAACGCTCTTGATCACCAGTGCCGGTGAACAGGAGGGGAAAACCACGACCGCGGCCAACCTGGCCTATACTATGGCTCAGGCTGGAAATTCGGTGCTACTGATTGATGCTGATCTGAGAAGACCTACGCTCAGCCTTCTAAAACCCATGAGGTCTTCTCCGGGCCTGTCAGGTCTGCTCGCCGATGTCTTAAACACAGATGTCAACTCCGGGTCCCTTTCCGAGTTCGGGCTCGGTGATCTTTATCGGTTAATCTCTTTTCAGAAAAATACAGGCATCTTGCATCTCTCCCAGGGCGAAGAAAAGGTGGATCTGCACTTTTTAAACGGCAAGTTGTCAGATGCGCAATGGCTGACGAGACCGCATGAAAGGGGCCTCGGCACAGTCCTGGTAAACAACAATGTAATCACCAAAGACCAGCTCGAACAGGTCCTTGTTCGTCAAAAAGACACAGGGCAAAAAATGGGTTTTATGCTGCTGAACATGGGGTTGGTCAAAAAGGAAGAGCTCACCGGTTTTATTGTCTTGCACATCATTGAAGCGTTCCGTTTCGGGTTTCAGTTTAAAACGGGGAAGATTGTCTTTGAAAAACTTTCCGAATCTGATTTTGAAAGTGACCCCTTCAGCCCTGGAGATCTGCCCAAACTGTACAGACAGGCGATGGTTGGAGAAGAGGAGCTGAATTTTCTGGAAAAAAAGATCACTTCCACCATTGTGGACATCAACATTGAGAATCTCTCCATGTTGCCATCCGGTCTCCCGCCTCCAAACCCGGCGGAATTGTTGGGCTCCAAAAGGATGTCTTTCTTGTTATCCTTGTTGAGGAGGCAGTTCGATATTCTTATTATCGATACTCCACCGATTTTGCCTGCAAGTGATGCCATGATTTTGGCCCCGCACACGGATGGTATATTGCTTGTTACAAAAGCAGGTTATTTTAAAAGGGAACTGATCAAAAAAGCTGTGGAACAGATAAAAAAAACACAGGCTAACCTGATCGGAGTTGTGCTCAACCAGGTGGATGTCAAGAAAGCGAGATATTATTCAGGGAAATATTACGCAACCTATTATGGGGAAGGCGACTGACAGAAGCATTCCCTCCACTGCTTCTACGTACTCATCATGGCCTCGGCATCCTTCATTCACGAGGTTACACTTTTTTCCGAAATGGGGTGTATTATCGAGTTGAAAACCGGATGCCGAAACTGGAAATTAGATAAGGCATCTACATCCTAACATTTTACCCAATTTCAAATTTCAAGTTTCAAATTTCCCCGTCAAAATACAAGATCAATCCCGCGTGTCGCGGGATAAAACACTTTTTAGCCTTGATGAAGGATGCCATGGCCTCTTTCCAAATCCGACCGTCAAAGAAGATTCAGGGCCTTATTATCAGGGCACTCATTCTGATAATTTTTATATTTGCATCCTATTTCCTCATCATGCGTCTTATTTCCCAGTTCTATTATCTGAAGGCGATGAATCATGTTCCGGAGGGATACTATCTTCCCGCTGCTCAAGATCTTGAAAAAGCAATATATTTTCAGCCGGATTACCCTGTTGCCTGGCGGGAGCTCGGGAGGGCATACGGCAACCTGGCCGACCTTTATCCCGAGGCCGAGGCCTTTCCTATGGCGAAAAAATCGAAACAGGCCTGTTCAAAGGCAGCCGCGCTCAGCCCGTTGGATGGACAATCCGCCTTTGGTCTCGCAGTGGCGGAAGCCCGCCTCGAATTCTTATATACCCATCTCCATCCTGATCGCATGAATAATCCCTATCATCCTCTTCCATATTTTCAGCAGGCCATACGCTTGAGGCCCAACAGTATCTCCTACCCCTATACCTTAGCCCGATATCTCCACCGCCAAAGCAAAAATGAGGCGCTTCTGAAGACAATAAGAAAGTTGACCAGCATATATCCATCTATATATAACCGTCTCAAAAAGGAAGCATTCTGGTCTCCTGCTATTCTTGAAGAGGCTAAGAAGGGGATCATGCAGGCCATTCAAAAAGGTAATGAGCCTGGAAAGGCGCATTCTATTTTGGCCCATATCCTGGAAGGGGAAAAGGACTGGGCCGGGGCTATAGGCCATTTTCAGAAGGCTATGGCCTATAAAATCGATCCTGACCGACAAAAGGATTATTTTAGTCGTCTTGGCCGCCTTTTTCTACGAAATGGTCAACCCCATGAGGCAAAAGGGGCCTTTATTGAGGCCTTATATAGAAGTGATGCCCCCTCAAAAGATCTGGAAGGTTTTTTCAGGACTTATGAAAAAATAGGGTTTACCGAAGAATTGCCGGGATTTTATGAAGAGGTCAAGAACCGCTTCTCTGTTTCCGGCCAAATGGATATTCTGCTTGCCAAGTCTTTGTTCCATGGGGGGATGGTGGATCAGGCACGCAGTACCCTTAACAAAAAAAACCGCAAAGAACCTTCGGCAGAGGCCTACTACTGGCTGGCCCGTATTGCTGATAAAGAGAAAGATATGGGCGCCATGGAAAATGCCATCGGGCAGGCTACTGTCCTCGATCCCCGAAACAGCCGTTATCATCTGCTCTTCTCACAGGTCCTTGCAAGGATGGGTAAACTGATCAGGGCTCAAAAGGAGGCGGGTCTTGCTATCAGGTATGCCGACAAACCCTCTTCAAGGCTTTTTGTTCATCGTGCAAACATTCGCCTGAGAGAGAGAGACTTTCTCGGAGCGGCCAAGGACCTGGAATCCGCCATGGCTCTGCAACCGGTGAATGCCGGCTACTGTGTAAAGGCAGCCGAGGCCTATGAAAAGGCCGGGAAGTTGTCCAATGCGGCAGAGTATTATAAAAAGGCCGTTTCTCTGAACCCAGCAAACAAAGGGTATCAGCAAAAATTAGGTGCCTTTCTGAAACGGTACGATCAATAGACGTACTCTCAGCCTTTGGGCTCATAATAAGACTTCCAACAGGTTCCCTTTCATTTTATGGGAACTGAAGGGGCGGAGCTATGCCAACTGCGTTTTACGGGACTGAAAATTCAAGACCATTCCTGGCCGTAACCCGTTATGCCCTGTATGCCCTTCTTGTCTTCACACCTCTGGCTCTGGCATCTGTACAGGACTGGGCCGTTACCATAATACAGATGGTTACCCTGGTAGCTCTGACTGCTTTTTTGTTAGAGAAGTCACTGACATGGAACTGGAAATGGATCAAAACCCCACTTGATAAACCGATAATTTTCCTGTTAATCCTGTCAATTCTGTCAACAGTTTTTTCCATGAATCGTCCCCGCAGCTTTTGGGCAATCCTTCTGCTCATCAATTACGTTATCATTTTCTATCTGATTGTCCATACGGTTCGTACCAGGTCGGATTATCGCCACCTTCTATGGGTTATCATCTCTATGGGTGCATTCTTGTCTCTGTTCGGATTATTCAAGAAATATATGGGAAACCCCTTCCCGTGGTGGGATTACCACAATATCCCTGAAACTGCAGGGCACTTGATCTCTACCTATGGCAACCGAAACCATCTAACAGGGTATCTGGAGATGGCCCTTCCCCTTGCTCTTGGGCTTATTTTGACCGGATACCGGGGTGTCAGGCTTTTTTTACTGATTGTCCTTTCAGCCTTGCTCCTGCTGGTATTGATGCTGGCTTTTTCAAGGGGGGGATGGGTTTCCGGTTCACTGGGCCTGATTTTTATGGGGCTTGTTTTAATGACCTCCCAGTATTTCAATAAAAAGAAAGTCCTTGTCGCCGTTATCGGTTGGGGGTTTATCCTGATTATGATCGTACTTTCAAGCACTGCTATGGTGGAACGGCTCTTAACCTTAGAGGAGGTGGACAAAGGGAGTATTGCCGGACGTACAAAAATCTGGGGCGCCGTTGTGGAAATGATTGAGGATTATCCGGTTTTGGGCGTCGGCCCCGGGAATTTCTCCACTGTTTTTACCCAGTATCATCCCCCTGCAGAGGACCGCCACTATTACGCACACAACGATTATATTCAATCCGCGGCAGAGATCGGACTTGCCTCAATCGTCATTATCGCCTGGATGATTGCGGCAGTCTATCGGCGGGGATTCATGAAACTGAAAAACCTGAGCCGGCTGGTACGGGGGCTTACCATAGGCGCCCTGTCTGGAATAACAGCTATCCTCGTTCACAGTATGGCTGATTTCAATCTCCATATTCCTGCCAATGCCCTGCTGTTCACGGTGCTTGTCGCCCTGGCCGTATGTCCTGTGCCGGTGGATAACCAATAACTATCCGACCAATTTAGCTACCCAATG
>DAOVUP010000160.1 GCA_030632525.1 Desulfobacteraceae bacterium
CTTCGGTTGTTTAACTGCCTTTGCTTCCTGTTTGCTCTCTGCGCTTATGGCAGGAAGATAAATACGGACCACAGTCCCTTTGCCCGGTTCTGAGTCCACTGTGATTGCGCCATCGTGGCTTTTGATTATGCCATACACAGCGGCCATGCCCATGCCTCGGCCTTGAAATTTGGTGGTGAAAAAGGGTTCAAATATCCCGTTTCTTGTTTCTTCATCCATGCCCTTACCGTTATCCTGGATAGTGAGGCAAACATAATGCCCTGGCCTAAGACCGGGATGCTGTTTTGTGAAATCCTCATCAATATCTTTGTTTTCAGCAGTTATTCTGATAAACCCCTCATCTTCTATGGCCTCATTTGAATTGGCCAATATGGCAGACAAGACCATCTGCATCTGGGCATTGTCGGCCTTAATATACGACACTGTTGGGAAATGTGTTTCCACCCTGACTGTAGGGCTGAGGTTATGTTGCAGGATTGGCACTGTTTGAATTACAAAACCATCCAATTTCAGATTCTTTGGTTGATATTTTCCTCCTCGTGCATAGGCTAACAACTGGTCGGTCAAACGAGACATTCGATGACTGGAACCCTTCATTGCCCCAAAATACCTGTCTCGCCTTTCATCTTCAGGTAAATCCATTTTAAGCAGTTCAATGTTTCCCACAATCCCCATCAGGGCGTTGTTGAATTCGTGGGCGACACCACCGGCCAAGGTGGCAATAGCTTCCATCTTATTGGCTTGTTCAAGCTGATCCTCAAGTCTCTTTGCTTCAGTTATATCTCTGACGAAATTAAGTGTGGCTGGTCTCCCTTCCCAAGTGATAGGCACGGTATTGAGAAGATGCCATAACTCTTCACCGGTTTTGTTTATCGTTCTATACGAATAACTGCTGACAAGATCCTCTCCCTCCAATCTTCTCTTGTGCCTTTCCATGACCATCTCTTTGTCATCTGGATGTATATGATTAATAAAAGGGATCTTATTTAATTCTTCGGCAGAATAGCCTGTCAGTTCTTCAGTCTTGGCGTTTGGGAACTTAATTACGCCATCTTGTGCAACGAAAATGGCATCATTAGCATTCTCAACCAAAAGACGATATTTTTCCTCACTCTCCCGCAGCGTTTTCTCAGCTTGTTTGCGGTCCTTAACTTCCAATTCCAATCTTTCTTTTGCTTCCATCAGGTGTGACCGTTCAATTTCCAAGGTGCTGCTCAGGGCTCTTTCTTTCTGATGAATTGAAACAAGGCCTTTAACCAGGACTGTTACAGATATAGCCGCAACTGCATTCAAAAACATAAAATTAGCAACTGCAACTATCATTGCTTCCGATGTGTAAAAAAAAGGAAATGTCTGGCCAAATCGTCCTGTGGTAATAAGCCAGGCCATGATCGTCAGGGTGATTGCGTTAATAGCTAAAGCCACAATTGCGTATTTTGATCCTAAGAGAACACCGGTTAATACTGCAAAGGCGAACAGCCATGCGGGTCCCCCGCTTAAAGGTCCAACTGACAAAATTACAGCCACCCCTATGGCATAGGCCAGCAGCAAAGTGATTGCAGCGCGGATTTCATATTTTAAGCGGCATAAAAGAAGGCCCAAAAGAATCACCCAAGCAGCGCCATCCATGATTGCCAGGCCCCATAGTTTTTCCTTGATCACAAAGGGAATTATCGGTATGACTACAAGAAAAGCCAACAGGAAGCCCGTGAAAAGCATCGCAAATAAGATACGCGCGCGCCAATAAAGGAGGCTGTTTTTCTCCATCGCTGAGGGCGAACCTATCCTGTTTATGGCGAATGTCTGAAATCGTTGGAAGTAACCTGCTTTATTAGCGGTCGCTTTCATTAGAATCATCTTTCCTTTATTAATCGTCCTGAATTACTACCTCAGGTAGTGGCACTATAATAAGGTTCTATCAGTTGAGCAATTACTTGGCCATAAGTAATCTAAAGTGAACGAAGTTCAAGGTAATTTAACATTTTCAAATTGTCTAAAGTTCTTGATCAAGGTCTTGGCTAAGCGAGCCGTTACTGTGCCTCTCGGCAAGCAGGACGGTCGAGTTCCTTAACTTTAGGCACTCAACTTACCACCTTCTCTTCTAAAAAACCCTTAACACGCCGAAACTCCGCTTCCAGTTCAGTTAGCTTATCCTGAGCGTCTTCGAGAGAACCGGATCTTCCTTTCGTCTCAAGGGCCAGGGCAAGCTCACCCAATTTATTGGCGCCCATATTTACTCCCGCACCCTTTACGGTGTGTGCCTCCCTTTCCAGAGCAGTTGCATCTCCCTCATCAATGGCCATTTTCAGCTCGGATAAATGCTCCCCGGTGTCTTTAAGAAACAGTTCGGTTATTTCCCGTTCGAATTCACTATCCCCGCCCGTAATTTCCTGTAGGTACTTCATATCCACAGGAGAGGTTATAGGGGCGGAGGGCTTATCATTTTCCACTCCGGCGTGGAGAACCTGTTTACCGGCCCACCGCTGTACGATGTCCAAGAGTTCTTTGGGCTTAACTGGCTTGGAAATATAATCGTCCATGCCTGCGGCGAGACATTTTTCCCGGTCCCCTTTCATGGCGTGGGCGGTCATGGCGATGACCGGTATGTTGCGGACTGCTGACTGGGGGTTTCGGATTTCCTGCGTTGCGGCATAACCATCCATTTCAGGCATCTGAATATCCATCAGGACGATGTCATATTGAACCCTGCTCAAGGTTTCCAAGGCCTCTTTTCCATTGGCTACCGCATCTATCCGGTGGCCGCCTTTCTCTAAGATCCGCATGGCCACTTTTTGATTGACCATATTGTCTTCGGCAAGAAGGATTCGGGCGGAACGGGCCACACCTTCCCCTAAGCTGTGTCGGGTAATAATATCGGGTCTGGAAGGTTTTTCGGCTTCTTTTTTGGGTTTTTCCACCTCTACCAAGACCTCGGCTAAAGCGTCTAAGAGCTGAGACTGACGCACCGGTTTTGTCAGGTAGGCTGAACAACCCAAGTTTTTGAATTTCTTTGCGTCACCCTGCTGGCCTACAGATGTCAGGATCAAAATGCGGACGCCGGTTAACCCGGGATTGGCCTGAATGGCCCGGGCCACATCTTCTCCATCCATGTCCGGCATCTGATGATCTAAAAGGACGGCATCAAATGGGCGATTTTCTGCCACTGACCGGCTTAACAGGGAGAGGGCGTCTTTGCCGTTGGACACTTCTTCTGGAAAACACCCGAACGATATGAGGGTCTTATTCAGGATGGTCCGGTTGGTGTCATTATCGTCCACAATCAGGATATGGGCGCCCCGAACGCTTTGACGGGTCATAACGGGTGCTCCGATGTCTTCCTGCTTTCTGAAAGGAATCATTAACCGAAATGTGCTCCCCTTCCCCTCTTCACTCTCCGCAGCAATTTCACCTTTCATAAGCTCTATGAGACGTGTCGAAATACTCAGCCCCAATCCCGTCCCCCCGAAGCGGCGAGTAGTTGATCCGTCGGCCTGGGTAAAGCTCTCAAAAATAGCGTCTAAGCGGTCCTGTGGAATTCCGATCCCTGTATCCAGGACCTCAAAGCGGAGAAACACCTCTTCCTCGTCTTCTCGATAAGTCTCTACACGGATGTCAATATTACCCCTTTCAGTAAATTTGACGGCATTTGAAGACAGGTTTACAAGTATCTGGCGCAGACGCTCCGGATCACCGATCAGCTTCACTTTGCTCTCCGGGTGAACAAAACAGGTCAGCTCTAACCCCTTGGTCTGTGCATTTGGGGCCACAAGTTCTCCGACACTTTCCACAATATAGCGAAGGTCAAAGGGGATCTCTTCAAGCTCCAGTTTTCCCGATTCGATCTTGGAAAAATCAAGGATGTCATTGATCAGACTTAATAACCCGTCCCCCGCATTTCTTACAGTCTCGGCGTATTCACGCTGTTCCCGATCCAGACCGGTGTCCAGAAGAAGGTCTGACATACCGATGATGGCGTTCATGGGGGTTCGGATCTCATGGCTCATATTGGCGAGAAAATCGCTCTTGGCCTTAGTTGCCGCTTCGGAAGCGGTGAGTGCATTGTCCAGCTCAATATTTTTTACCTCCATCCGGTCGGCATATTCCGCTAATTTCTGTGAGGCTTCCTCTGCCTGTTGGCGTGCCTCCACCAGGTCCGTCACATTGATGACGTTCAGAAGCACCCCGTCGTATCGGTCCTCATTGTAGATCGGCTGGACGCGCAGGATGACCTCTGCGCCACCCAAAGGCCTCTGTTTGACAACCGGTCTGCGATCAGTGCCGTTTCTAAAGGATGAGATATGGTTTTGTATCTTCGCCATCACTTCATCTGAATGGAGTTCCTCTAACTTCCTCCCTAAAAGCTCGTCTCGTTTTTTTCCAACAAAACTGCAGAAGTAATCATTGACCTCGACAATGACGTTATCGGCATCTGCAAAAACGACCCCCTCTTCCATCCCGGAAATCATGGCGGAAAGCTTTGCGGTCTCCGTCTGGGCCATTTCCTGGGCTTTTGCCTGTTCTGTTATATCGAGATAGGTAAGAAGCTGGCCCCCATCCTTTAAGGTGACCGCAGTAAAGCGGATCTTTTTATCCTGTCCATCTTTACATCTTACTGAAAAGACCCTCGGTTTTTTTTCCGCTTTCTTTGATTCATCAGTTGAATCTTTCTTCCAGACGGAAAAAACCTGGCTTCTGTACTCTGTATCAGGGTAGGCCTTTTCAAGCCAGGCCTGCTTATGGGGAAGGTCTTCGATGGTATAGCCGAAGATCTCCGTAAATTTCGGGTTGAGATATTCAAAGTTCATATCCGGCGTCATAATGGACATTCCAAAAGGTGCTGATATTGAGAGAGTTCTGAATTGTTCTTCACTATGATGCAACGCTTTTTCCGCTCGTTTGCGGTATAATGCTTCCACAAAA
>DAOVUP010000248.1 GCA_030632525.1 Desulfobacteraceae bacterium
AGGTTCGTGGGATCATCCATACAATACCAAAAATGGTCAGCGCTGGTCATCGATTGAGTCATGTTTTCACCTCAACTTGCTCTCTACCCTTTGAGTCTCTTTACCAGGTCGATATAAGACTGCATGGCCTCTTTTTTTGAGGTACCCTCTAATTTGGCCCAGGCATCATATTTGGCACGACCGACAAAATTGGTAAACCCAGGTCGCTTGCCGGACACATCTCCCTCGTTCGCCTGCTTGTGGAGGGAATAGATCTCCAAAAGGGTATCATTATCAGGCCGTTCCGGTAAATCCTGAACCTCTTCAGCCGCTGTCTCAAATTTTGTTTTTAGATCAGCCATTTGTTCCTCCTCTTAACCAAAAAATATTTTTAAAGATTCTTCACCTCAAATATAGCCTGTCTATCTATAAGAACGTGTAAGTTCTCAAAAAGTTCAGGTTTGATTGAATTTTAAAACGAACCTTTTCGCGATGAAACGTAAAACGTGATGCATGACGGGTAATTCACGTTTCACTCTTCACGTTTCATCAATTCCTGTCCTTAGCCCTGTTTGTTGCTAACATATCTGTCTTTTGACGCTACCCCGATTTATTGAGAAGATACTAAAATGTCAGATAACATACCAAAATACAAACATTTTTTATCACCAAAACCACGAGAAGTCAATAAACAAATTTTGTAGCCGTTCACGGGTTATCCGAATAGAAATCACTTGATAAATTTAAGGATTGATGATAGATGGGGTCTATCTTAAGAAAAGGAGAAAAGCCACTTATGTAAG
The DNA here is from genome assembly GCA_030632525.1 of Desulfobacteraceae bacterium. GTDB lineage: Bacteria > Desulfobacterota > DSM-4660 > Desulfatiglandales > Desulfatiglandaceae > Desulfacyla. The sequence goes on from DAOVUP010000248.1 coordinate 783, forward strand.
CGCCCCGTCCCGGGATTATCTATCGTATTAACCCTTACCATCAACAGTGAGGTGTTTCCATGGGAACGAAAGATGAAGAGGAATGGTTTCGCAAATTCTATGAAGGTACTTTTCTCATTAAGGGCTGGAAATCTCGCATCAAGGAAGTGCTTCAGCCATTTTCACCCGCCGAAAGAGACAAAATGCGTGGCCAGCTTGATAACCTCGGAGAAAAAATCGGCCGGGAATGGGCAAAAGATAACAAGGTCCGCCGTGTAGACACTCCCATGCTCCAGAAGTGGGGTCAGGATCTGCAGAACGCCAAGAAGAAAGGCCCTGATGTTTTGGCTGAAACTATCCGAACTCTTGACACCGAAGTGGATGACCTCCTTGCTTAGCCCCCTTTAGAAGAAGGGGTTCCTCCCATTCCAGCTTCATTTTTCCTTCCAGCCGATTTCTACATACCCAAAAGAAACTTGACATTCATGACGCATTGCGTTATATTGTCTTCAACATGGGCAAAGTACCAGTAATGGAGTGTTGCGAGAACTGCCTGATCACGCATGAAGACATTGGGCAAACGCGATTTCAGAGGAATTCATGGCCGCTTGAGATTTTTCCAATCCAATACTCCAGCACTCCAGGTTAGTTCTTTCAGGCAGAATCAATTGTCTCTGACCCCCGCTGGGCGGGGAACCTTTAAACCCTACAGAAGAAGACCGGCATGTATCATAAAGCAAGATCAGACCCATCGTTAATAAACAGTTTCATGGAGGTATTAAGCCCCATCGACGGCCGCAAGCCAACTGTCGCTGTCATGCGCAAGCGCGCGATACGGCTTTTAAAAGACGCCAAATCGCGGGGAACCTTAGAACATACGGTCCGCCAGGTGGTGCTTATTACAGGTCTTGAAGACCTGCTCCCGGACTGCTATGCCCAATTCAGGTCCGTGATAGTGGAAGGGATGGTTTTTGTGATATCTGAACTCCCTCTCACCAGATTGGCTGAAAAAATTGTAGACCAGGTCCGTCTCAAACACACTGCCACCTTAGGCCAGAGACTTTATGCCCTGATAAAGGATATGCCCTCCTTGCAAAAACTCGGCCAGATAATCTGCCGGACCCCGGGACTGGATCCCCAATTCAAGAAAGCCCTAATTGACCTGGAAGACAACATAAAGACTGTCACATACCGCCAAATGAGGCCCCTGTTGATCAAGGAAATACGATCGCTCGGTCCTGAACATAGCATCATTCCTGAGAAACGGATCTTGGCTGAGGCTTCTGTTTGTGCGGTTGTTCCTGCCGAGGTAAGCAAAGCTAAGGGGAAAACCTCTCTGAAGGCGGTGCTCAAGGCAGTCAAACCCGCTGTCAGAAGAAATATGAGCGCTGAGCTGGCCGTGTTGGACCGGGTTATGGAATTTCTTGATACGCGGGAGGGGGGCTGGGGTCTCGGCGATTTTAATTTCACCGGGACTCTTCAGCAGGTTAGAAAGCTCCTTGAGAATGAGGTGAACCTTTCTTCTGAGCAGCGAAATCTTGATGTGGTCAGGGCCTATTATGGCTCTGACGCCACATTGGCAGTACCGGAAAGATTGGCAGGATCCACCCCCAGAATGACTGTCATGACCCGCATTGATGGAACCAAGATCACTGACGTGAATCACCTCACCCAGAAAGAGAGACGGCGTTTGGTTTCGAGCTTGGCTAAGATCTGTATCCTCCGTCCTATTCAGGATATGCGTGAAAAAAGTGTTTTTCATGGTGATCCCCACGCCGGCAATATCTCCTACACCTTCGAGGGCGCACAACCCAGGATTATATTTTACGACTGGGGCATGCTCGGGCGATTGAAGAGGCTGGAACGTTTTACCATGGCCCTGCTAACCTTAGGGCTCATCATGGGTAACAGAAAACTCATTTTTTATACCGCCGATATCATTACCCGACGTCAGACATCATCAAGTAAGGCCATGAGCCATAATATAATGACCATCATTGATGACGCCATCACCGGACAAAAAAACGGTACCAGAGGGCTCCTTTCCTCCATTGAGTTCCTGTTTAAGAGATTCACCTACCAGGGAGTGCTCTTTTCCCCTGACCTGTTGATGTATGAAAAGGCATTGGTTACCCTCAAGGGGGTGTTGGCGGACGTGGACCCCACCTTCAATCGGGATGACTATATGATCTGGGCTGCCATGACAACTTTCCTGGATGATGTGGTCCGCCTCCGACTCCTAAAACTGATCATTAAAGATGCCTGGGCCCTCTACCGGCACAGCCTGTCTGTCATGTTTGATATTCAGAAAGTCATCGGCTGGTTCCTATTGGACGTAGGGCGTTTGTGGAAGAAACTGCCTAAACAGAAGTAAATAGGGACTCGCGCAAAAATAATTTCATATTTTTCGCATCTAATCTTAAGGTCATCTTCAGTCGCACCTCGATCGCAGGTAAGCGAGCTTGCGAGACTCCGAAGTTAATCTAAATCTGGGCGCCAATTCCGGGAACTTATTTTTGCGCGAGCCCTAAGCCAATTTTTGCAACCCTTATGTCGGAATTCCA
>DAOVUP010000138.1 GCA_030632525.1 Desulfobacteraceae bacterium
ATACGTAAATGAGATGAACACTTTAATTTTGCCATAGAAAACACTGTATTTTTCAGGTAGGGTTTTCTATTAACCCAAATCCCTTTAGCCCGCCCGACAAGAGGGCAGGCCTAGCCTTCTCCCACAAGAGCACAGGTAACCGGAGGCAAAACAGAATCAACCAATTCCAGGATCTCCTCTGCGATATATTGAGTAGGTTTGTTTTTCTACCACAATGTGATAGTTAGGGCAAATGATTTTTCTTTTCGAAGGCATCCTACCATTTCTCAATTAATTTCAAGGGGTGATCGGTTTCAGATTCTCTCTCATTCTCAGTTTTGAAGCTGTCTGGCCGAATCTTGGTTACTGCACCCCAGATTCGGGTAAGGCGAGGAAGACTGGGAAAGGTATCGTTCCACTTATCAGACGCATGTTTACATGTACAGATGTTGTCAAGTCAGATGGCCCTGAAAAGCGAGGTTACGTGCATGAAGGTTCTGTTTCATATTGGCCAAAATTATGCAAGACTACCAGCACAAACCTGGAAAATGGGCGGATACGGACATCCTTATTGCTCTTGTTGAGCTTGGACAAGACAAATCAACGGTTTTTCAAAAGAGCATAGATATCCTTTATTACTTTCTTGGAAATCTCTCCCATAGCCAGGCTCATGGCCTGGGCCAAGCCCTGTGGGTTCTTATGCTTGCATGCCTTCATGATGCTGTAGCTCTTTTGAAAAAGAACACTTTTGCTTACATCAGGCTCATTGGCCGCCATAAGGGTAATGGTGAGAGACAGGACAGCATTCCAATTTTCCGTCGTATCCAATTCAAAAAACTCATCCACTGAGCCCTCTAACAGATAAGAAAACGGAAATCCGCTGCCCTGTGGAAGCACAGCCCTGAAGAGGCCGGATTTTCTTATATCCCGACTCAGAAAATAGGTAACAAGGTCTGCGGGATTTGATCGCCATTTATAGTAGAAATATTCATCTCTCTTGAATGATTCCTTCCCATAGATGATTCGATTTGTGTTGTATGCCGGCGCCACGCTGAAACGTTCGATCTTGAGTGTAACTGGGAGCGGTTTGAGACCTGTGATACTTGGGGACGCGTATTCTAATGTATAGTACTGAATCTTGTTCTTTGGCTGTTTAAGGTCGATGCAACCTGCAATAATCAGGCAGGCGCTCAAGCAAAAAAGCAATATCTTCATGTACCGATCCATACAGACCTCGTTAAGTAGTTGAATAGTTCAGTGGTTAAGTCGTTATTATTCGGATTAACACTTTTTACGCAAAAACAGGACATTGGTTGTTAGATCAAATGACGAGGCCTGCCATAAGAAGTCTCCGCAACTATACCCCTAATTTTACCTTCCCTTTTCCTCCGGCTCAACACTCCGAGGAACAGGAGGTTCACCAAAAATTAGCTGCGATGGATGGTCGGCAACAAGTCCCAAGAACTGGTTCAGGTTGTCTGTTGCCTTTTCCAGATTCTGTGCGCTGGCCGAAAGCTGGCGTTTAAGCTGGAAAATTGAATCATCTGCGCTACCTATTAATAACACACCTCTTTCTAACAGGACGTTGGCATTTCTCATAGCCTGTTTGAGGTCTTCAACCGCCTTTTTGATGTCCTCCTCATTGTCAGCCACCACACCTTCTACACCCTCGAGGATCTTGTCCATCTGTCCAAGACTGCTGCCGGCCTTGTCCATCAACCTGTTGAGTGATTGTGCCGCATCGTCCACAGAAGCAAGTATTCGGTCCCATCTTTTGCTGTCTAAGATACGACCTGCACTCTCAAGAGACGATTGCAGTTTTGTGGAAACACCCTTTATATCGGCATCGACAATCATTCGATCAATATTACCAAGCGATTCTCTAACCTTAGCTGAAACAGCCTGCACCTCAGCATCCGCAATCATCAGATTGACGTTGTCAAGAGTCAATTTCAGTTTGTCGGAAATCCCTTTAAGATCTATGGTTTTGATATGGTTCAGAACATCATCAAGTCCTCTCAGCAGTTCGGCGAACTCGGATGGCTTTGAGGCCACTATTGGATATTCCGATGGAAAGGTAATGGGAGGAGAACGATCCGGTTCACTCTCCTTTTTGCGGTCTAATTCGACAAACATGCTCCCCGTAATACCCACGTCTCTTAGTTGAGCAACGATACTTCGATCAAGCACCTGGTTGGATTCGATCTTTAGTAACACCTGTATTAATTTCGCATCGGGGGCAACCTTTATACTTTCTACCCGGCCGATGGATACACCCCTGTATTTTACAGGAGCGTCCTTGCTCAGCCCCTGAACAGATTCATCAAAATAGGCTGCGTAAAAGTTACCCTTTTCCAAATAACGGGACATGCCCAACCAGATAATGGCCATCAGGGTAATGCCTATCCCGCTGGCCACGAACAGCCCGACCGCAAATTTGGTTCTCTGGGATGCCATTATTGGGAACCCCTGCTGACCACGCCTTTCTCATCAGCCTGGCGGTTAAAAAACTGTTTCACGAATTGATTTTGACTGTGATCCCGCAGATATTTGGGATTACCTTCTGCGATAATCCCCTTTGCACGCTTGTCTAACATGATAATCCTTTGGGCCACTGCAAAAATGCTCTGAAGCTCGTGAGTAACAATAACCATGGTTGTACCGAGACTCCTGTTTAGATAGAGAATGAGGTCATCCAGTTCAGCAGACGTCACAGGATCAAGACCTGCAGAAGGTTCATCAAAAAACAAGATTTTCGGGTTCAGGGCCATGGCCCTTGCTAATCCCGCTCTCTTTTTCATCCCCCCGCTCAGCTCGGAGGGAAGATAGTTCTCATAACCTTCCAGATTAACCAAACCCAATTTCATCTTGACCAGAACATCTATTGATTCCTTGGGCAGAGATGTATACTCCCTTATGGGTAGAGCCACATTTTCGGCAATTGTCATGGAGCCGAACAGGGCAGCGCCCTGGTAAAGGACTCCGACCTTCCTCAATATTTTTTGCAATGTCGTGTCATCGTCGACGGAAACTTCATCGCCGTCAATAGTTATCTTACCCGAACGGGGTTCTATGAGCCCTATGATGGCCTTCAGCAATGTGCTTTTGCCACAGCCACTTCCCCCCAAGATAACAAACACCTCTCCTTCATAAACGTTGAAAGATACATGGTCAAGGATGATATCTTCGCCGTATCCCGCTCTAAGATCTTTCACCCGGATGATGGCCTTGCTCCCCATCGATTCCGTCCTATCCCCAATAGCGAAGTATGACCGAAAACACAGAATCACACATTATTATTAAGAAGATGCTGCTGACCACTGCCGATGTGGTAGCTTGGCCCACAGATGCGGCGCCACCTCTGACCTGAAAGCCCCTAAAGCACCCTATCCAGGTTATCAAAACACCAAAGACCCCGCCCTTAAGCACACCCCAAAATACATCAAAAAGTTCCAAGGTTTTAATGGTCTGAGACATATAGGCGCCAGCAGTAAGGTCAAGCATAAAGACCCCCACCACGAGCCCCCCCATAATCGCAAAGAGGTCTGAAAAAAGCGTCAGGATTGGTACCATTACGGCAGCAGCCACGAGCTTGGGAACAACCAGAAACATGACAGGATTAAACCCCATGGTAAACAGGGCGTCAACCTCTTCAGAGATCTTCATGGTCCCTATCTCTGCCGCAAAGGCAGAACCTGACCTGCCTGCCACGATGATAGCCGTCATAATCGGCCCCAATTCACGCGTCATGGCAAGGCTAACCAGCGAGGCCACATATATGTTGGCCCCAAATTGCTCGAGTTGAACCGAAGACATAAATGCCATGATCAGGCCCATAAGGAAGCTTATGAGGGCCACAATCGGAAGGCCGTCAACCCCTACCCTCTGCATGTATCGGATGGTGTCGTCTGTTCGCAGAGACCTGGGGTGCAAACAGATATGAACTAATGAAAGAATAATCGAGCCGATAAATGATATGGCATATTTTAGATCTGAAATGTGCTGTAAAGTCGCCTCGCCGATGCGGATGAAGATACCCGAAGACCGTTTCTTCTCAATCGACATTTTTTCGTCAAGAGAATCGAAATGGAGTATAGAAAGGAGTTCCTTTATCTTGTCGCTCGAGTTTATGACATAAAAGCCATTCCCTCCATTGGTCACCAACTTTCTCAAATGCGCCAAGACTAATGTTCCAAAATCATCTAAATAGTCGACTTTCTCGAGATCCACGGTCAGAGATGATGGGGAATAATCGCTGAGCAGGGCAGTCAACTCATCGATCATTTGACCGGCATTGGCTGCACCCATGTTTCCATGGATATTAAGCGTGATGCCTCCTTCGGGATTTTCAGAGATCTCGTATCGGGAGGTACTTGGTGTCTCTGGGACGCTCATATAAGAAGTCTCTTATCCTGCCTTCTTTTCACTCTCTTCAAAATGGAATTTCCGCAAATCCTTTTCATCGACGTTATATTTACGTTTCAGCACCTCCATATCCACCTGAAAAATCAACCAGCCTAAGAAATCATTATCTCTATACAATTTAAACGCAATTTCAGTGCTCCTATAGCCCATGGGATGGTCTTTGCTAGCCCGATAAAGAGTCAATACCTTGTAAAGGGACTCCCCGCCCCCCTCGAAATCTATGCCAGCATAACTACTGCCCACCATTCCCTCAACGTCTACTCCCGGCTCAATAGAATAGACATCGAACACCGTCTTATCCTTGTTGAGTAACACCAGTCCGATATAAGGGATTATAATCCCCTTCTGAACATCAAAAAAACCCTTTAGGGCCAGCGTTGTCTTGGTCCTTTCCCCCTCCTCGAATGGTTCGACTAACTGAGATCGGAGCAGGCGGTAATTGACGGCTAAGTCATCTCTCAACTCTTTCTTTCGTATGTCCGTTATCTTATACCCCTTTGAAAAATATGGGTAACCGAAGAAGATCCCGGCAGTTAACACAACTAACAAAACCAATGAAGGGATAAGCCAGCGCCTGGCCCTCTGATATCTCCTCTCCAAGACTTCTACAGATGTGACATCCCTCCCTAAGGAGAGGACCCCCTGGAAGTTATGCTGACCGTCATAAAGGGCTTTTGTGCTGGTGGAAATATGGCGTATCCCCTTTTCGGGGTGCCTGACCATTAGGATCTTTTCCCTTATTGCATCTTCAGATACTACCTTATCAAGAAAGGATCTATATTCCTTGGGATCTTCATAAATCTCTTCGGCTGACCTGTGACGCATTTCATTCTCTTCTCTGCCGTACAGATTTGCAGCCGCATTGTTCCATGACAGGATATTTCCATCTTTATCAGTCAGAATAACGGCATCGGGAAGCTGGTCACAGAATTCCTTCAGCCCGTACAGTATCTGGCTTGTTTCACCAAGCCGCCTCGCTAAGTATTTGGCAAATTCCTTGACAACTTCTGGAAATTCGTTGAGAAAAGTGGAGAGTTCTTCTTTTG
>DAOVUP010000072.1 GCA_030632525.1 Desulfobacteraceae bacterium
CACAAAACCAAAATAGTTAGTCAAAGCAAACTGTATTGGCAAAAAAATAAAAGCATTCAAAGACAAAAAATGCTTCCTTTTTGTTTGCCGCGTTCTTAACCATCAGAAGCGCAAGTTTCGCTGAACGAATTCAGTTAGGTATACCAAACAAATTTATATGTACACAACAACATTCTGCACTTTCACATATTTTTTTTTTGATTTATTTTATCAGCTGAAATATTATAATCGTGACTTTAAGATGAGAGCATGTATGCCAAAAGAAATTCACCTATCTGACTCAATAGAAAATTTTCTTGAAATTATTCTCGAGTTAGAGCGCAGGAACAAAGTGGCTCGGGCCAAGGATATTGCTGAAAAATTAGGTATCCAACGAGGGTCTGTGACGGGAGCGCTCAAAAAGCTGGAAGAGAAAAAGCTCATCAACTATGAGCCATACAGTTTTATCACCTTGACAGAAAAAGGCGCCCAAATTGCCAAAGCCATTACCCGCCGCCACACGGTGTTGAAGGATTTTCTTTCAAAAGTGCTGCAATTGGAAGAGGAAACCGCTGAATCGACCGCTTGTCGGATGGAACACGCCATTGACGACCTCGGCATCAACCGGCTGGATAATTTTCTTGAATATTTTTTCCAATGCCCCAGGACAGGCGAAGACTGGATTCAGACCTTTATTGAGAATAGCCAATCTGGAAAAAGGGATTGGGAAAGATGCGACCAATGCCTGGATAACTGCAAAACCCGCCATAAAAGAAATATATTCTAAGGGAAAAACCCGCTTTTCTTCCCGTCCGGGTGGATAGTTGCCTGATCAGGGAAGCCCCCTTCAAATAGATTTGTTCAAGAAATTTCGAATTGTGCAGTAAAAAATAGCCAGACTCAGAGACAAGGAAGAAAAGATTTTAGGGAAAGGAGTTATTTCAACCTGTCCTCAAAAGCAAACCTACTACCCGTTCTAAGTGATTGACAGTACTGCATTTCTTGGCGATTGAACAGAAGGGGAGATATTTCTTCATGTCTGAATCTCCTGTGCCCCAGAATGGCGGAGATTCCGGGTTAAGCCAGATCACTCTCTTCCCCCTTTTATGAAGCAGGCTCAAGATGCCTGTTTCAGGGTTTCCGTAGTTATTACGGGCATCACCTAAGATGAGTATCGTTGTCTTATTTGTGACCTTATCAAGCCAGCTCTCTTTGAAATCCTTGAATGCCTGACCATAATCGGTTCGCCCGAGATGTATCCCAAGACCGACACCTTTCTGTAACCTGACCAGGGCTTCATCAACATCGTATTTGTCAAACAGATGGGTTACCTCAACCAGGTTAGAGCAGAATATAAAGGAGCTGATTTTAGCTACTTCCTCATTGAGACTGTATAGAAAAAGGAGCATAAACCGTGCAACCGTTGCCACCGAACGGCTCACGTCGCAGAGGACAACCATGTCCGGTCTGTCGATCTTTTTTGTCTTCCATTGAGGTTTAAAAATCAGCCCCTGATATGCGATGTTCTCTCTCAGGGTTGCTTTCAGGTCAAGAGAGCCCCTCTTGGCTCTTTTCTTCCTCCTTGAATGATAATCATTGATAGGTTTTACCATTCTTTTGATAATAGCATGCATCCGATAGAAGTCTCGCTGCTCTAAGTTGGAGAGCTTCATACCCCTCAGGTGCTTGTCTAAAATTTCTTCTGTTGCAGATGCCGCAAACAGGGAAAATTGACCTTCGACAAAGTCCCTCACCTTTTCGAAAAGGAACTCTCTCCCCTCTCTCAATGCCCCGGCCTTTTGTTGGGACTGTGCGCTTTCGTTGCTTGACAGACTTTCGATATCCCGATTCAGGCCCTCAAGACCCATCCCCTTGAGAATCCGTTGAACATAGAGGCTTTTTTGAGTGAAGAAGTAGATTTCGCTGATCTTTGCCTTTTTGGCGGCCTCTCTCATGGAGATGGAGAGCTCCGTGTTGTCACCGGACAGGAGCATCCGGGTAAGATGGGAGTCCTGGGCCTCGGGGGTAGCGGCAGACGGAAAAGGAGACTCTTCTTCGGGTTTCGAAAACCCGTCAAAGGAAAAATAGCTGTCAAAACAGACCTCAAAGAGCTCTTTTTCATGCCTGGATTTGGCAAGAGACGCAGAAAGAGAATTCTGGAGGATTATCCTGTCTTTATAGCCCACAAGTGCAGCGGCCTTCAAGGCATCCATTGTTTCGGAAGGTGATATCCGAACGCCAGAAGCCCTGAGGGCAGCGATCAGATCGAGTAATACCGGTTCCATGTACCCTGCTTTCTCAAACCTCTCTTGTTGTCCTCTCAGCCATTTGGTAGAGACTCTCCTTGACAATCTCAATATCGGCCTCGAATTTCAAAAAAATATTGAGAGTATCTTTTATCAGGTCCGGGCGCAGGTCTGTGGCATTGAGAATCATCAGGACCTTGGCCCAATCAATGGTTTCACTGACAGAGGGGACTTTTTTCAGATCAAGTTTTCTGACCTGCTGGATAAAAGAAACCAACTGTTCCCTCAGTTTTTCCGGAACTTCAGGCGCCCGAACCCGGATGATTTCTCGCTCAAGCTTCGGTTCCGGGAATGGGATAAAGAGATGAAGACACCTGCGTTTGAGTGCCTCACTCATCTCTCTGGTATTGTTACTGGTGAGAAAAACCAATGGCTTTGTCACTGCCTGAATGGTCCCTATCTCCGGAACAGATACCTGAAAATCCGACAAAACCTCTAACAAAAAGGCCTCGAACTCCTGGTCTGACTTGTCAACTTCATCCACCAGGAGCACCGCGCCCTCCTCCTGTTGAAGTGCCTCTAATAAGGGCCTTGGAGCAAGAAAATCACTGGAAAAGAATATATCATCGTACTGGTGGACTTTAGCCACAGAAGCTGCCAATCCGTCTGCGCCTTCCAGGAGGTCATTTAACTTATCTTTCAGGATCTGGGTGTACAATAACTGTTTTCCATATTTCCATTCATATAGCGCCTTTGATTCGTCGAGACCCTCGTAGCACTGGAGCCGAATCAACGGTATATCCAAGTAGGCGGCAGCGGCCTTTGCAAGCTCTGTTTTCCCTACCCCGGCAGGCCCTTCCACAAGGATCGGTTTTTCAAGGTGCCGGGCAAGGTATAGAGTGGTCGCAATCTGCTGGCTGCAGATATATCCTGTATCCTGGAACCCTTTACGGATATCCTCAATAGACTCAAACTTCGGAGTATGTTTTGATTTCATCTAAGTTCTCCCCACGCATCACCATTTTTAGATATAGAAACGGTCAAATGGTTGAGTCGGTAAGTGGTCGAGTTGGGGAAACAAAGACCCAATCAACTCCGCCAGGCGGGACTTCACCCCTGTCAAATACCCGGGTTTCTGGTAAATAACACCAATACGACCAAAGACATCCACTTAACCACTCAACTACTCGTCAAGGTTCTAAATATCAGGAGAATATGGCGATTTCAAGGATTGTTTTTTTGCCGGACAGGGAATGAGGACCCAATCCGTCCGGCCGGGTTGGGAAAACTCTCATTTGACATGGCGCCTGTTTTGTCCTAAGTTCCGTTTCACTGAGAAGAGATCGAGGCATGTTTTCAAAGGTCTGTCAGAAATAACCTCAAGGAGATGACATGATATGGGACAATTGATTGTTGACGAAAACAAATGCAAAAAGGACGGTATCTGTGCGGGCGAGTGCCCCATGGCGCTGATTAAACTCAAAGACGGCGAAGGGTTCCCGGAGCTGGTTCCCGGAGGCGACCAGATGTGCTTGGTGTGCGGACACTGTGTGGCGGTGTGCCCCCACGGTGCATTGAGCCATGACCAGGTCCCGGTCGAGGTGTGCCAGGTCATCGACAAGGACCTGGTAATTGATGAACATCAGGCTGTGCAATTCCTCCGGTCTCGCCGCTCCATCCGTTTTTTCAAAGATGAAGCACCGGATAAGGCGACCCTCCAGCGGCTGATCGAGATCGCCCGCTACGCCCCCACGGGCGGAAACGGTCAGTTGGTGGAATGGCTTGTCCTGACCGATCGGGCCAAGATCAAAGAGGTGGCCGGGATGACAGTGGATTGGATGCGCAAGGTATTAGAAAAGGCCCCTCAATCCGCCCCGCCCTATATGCCGGTTGTCGTGCGTTCCTGGGATATGGGGTTTGATGCTGTACTGAGGGGAGCCCCTGCGCTGGTTGTTGCGTCAGCCCCTAAGGAGGCCGCCAACGGCATGGTGGATGTAACGCTGGCCCTTTCCTACTTTGAACTGGCTGCTCCTAAATTGGGGTTGGGCACCTGCTGGGCAGGCCTGTTAGAGGGGGCGCTCCTGTCCTCTTCAGCCACTAGGGAGGTGTTGGGGCACCCCGAAGGGCACCCGTACCATTATCCCATGATGGTTGGTTATCCCAAGAGCAAATATTACCGGTTGCCCGAGCGAAAAGCACCCAAGATCACCTGGAAATGATCCCTTGCATCAATCAGTCCCCTTGAAGTATCCGAAAGTATCGATCTGTTCTGACACAACCCCAATGATGGGGGAGAGGAAAAAACTGTGCCTACAAAATCGGAGCTGGATGTCTTTCTAAAACCGCAGTCCGTAACGGTTATCGGGGCCACGGAACGCCCCGGGTCGTGGGGTTCTTTTATCATGGAAGGCCTCCTGTCCAGGTCCTATCCCGGGGAAATCTATCCGGTCAACTATCAGGCGGAACAAGTCTTCGGTATCCGCGCTTACAGGGAGGTCGCGTTGCTCCCCGAACCCCCGGACCTGGCCATCCTCACCATCCCCGAGAAAGCCGTGGAGCAGACCGTTGAAGAGTGTGGCCGCAAGGGAGTGAAAGGTATAAGTATTATAACGGCGGGTTACGGAGAAGCTGTTGAAGACGGGAAGGAAAGGGAACGGGAACTGGTCCGGCTTGCCCGTTCTTACGGGATGCGCCTTCTCGGCCCAAACGTGAGCGGCACATTTAACCTGCATGCCGAATTCAATGGGTCTGCCTCGCCTGAAATGCATCTGGTGAAAAGCAGGCTTGCGGCCGTTTGCCAGGGAGGCTATGCCATTTACGATCTCCTGGCGCACGCCTTTTTCAAGGGGATGGGGGTTGGAAAATTCGTTCATACGGGAAACGAATCCGATCTGACTACAACCGATTTTCTGGAACATCTCGGACAAGACCCTGAAGTAGAGGGCATTTTAATGTATGTGGAGGCCATAAAGGAAGGAAAGCGTTTTCTCGAGGTGGCCAGAGAGATCTCACGTACCAAGCCCATCATCATGTATAAGGCGGGTAAATTCAAGGCCTCATCTCGGGCGGCAAAAAGCCACACCGGTGCGCTATCCGGTATCCATGAAATCTATCAGGGCGCCCTTGCTCAGGCCAACATCCTTATTTCGCCCACCATGGAACTCCTGCCCCCCCTGGGGCATGCCCTCATAGAGCGGCCGCCCATGGACGGCAACCGGGTAGTTATTCTGACCATGGGAGGATCCTGGGGAGTTGCCCTGAGCGATACCCTGGAAGCAGCGGGCCTGCAGGTCCCCGAACTGAGTGAAACACTGCAGTCAAAATTCAGGGATCTGGGTATGCCTGTCCGGGCCTCTGTAAAGAATCCGGTGGATATCGGTGCTTCGGGTCTCTTCTTTGATAAGAAACTGCTTCTTGCCCTGGGCCGCAATATCTTGACCTCCGGGGAGCCGGACGCGATAATTCTGCACGGTATGGGCAGACCGGGTATGCTTGATGATGACGCGTCTGAAAGACTTCGACTGTTTCTGGAGATCAATAAAGAGATTATACGCGGCTATGCAGCTATGGAGAAGGAGTTAGGTCTCCCTGTTTTTATCGGGAGCATCTATGCCCCATGGGAAAGCCAGGTGATCCATGATCTCAATAAAGAGGGTATACGGATCTACGACCGGCTCGATGAAATTGCACAGATTCTTTCGCTGATGCACCAGTACCGTGCACGCCGGGAAGCCATGGATACTTTTTAGCTATAAGGTGTAAAGAATATGGAGGATGAGACTATTAATACAACAGAAGTCAACAAAGAAACCAAAGGTCTTCACGAACGCGCCCTGGACGGCGTAAAAGTCCTGGAATACTGCTCCCTGGTGAGCGGTCCCTACTGTACAAAAACAATGGCCGATCTGGGGGCCGACGTGATTAAAATCGAGCCGCCGGTGGATGGGGACCCGGCCAGACGAATGCCCCCATTTCCTGAGGATAAACCCCATCCGGAAAAAAGCGGTCTCTTTTTCTATCTCAACACTAACAAACAGGGAATCACCCTCGATCCTGAAAAGCCGGAGGGAAAACAGATTTTTCTGGAGTTAGCCAAAGAAGCGGACATTCTCGTGGAAGATCTTCCGCCCGGGGATATGGAACGGATTGGGCTCGGGTACGACGACCTGAATGCCATCAACAAAGGTCTCATCGTCATGTCCATTACACCCTTCGGGCGTACCGGATCTTACCAGGATTACAAGGGCCGCGCCCTGAACATGTCACACGTCAGTGGACAGGCCTACCTGCTCCCCCTCCTCTCCCCACACGCAGACAGACCGCCTGTCAAGGCGGGCGGCAACACCAGCGACTACGACCCCGGCCTGGTGGCTGTGGTGGCTGTATTAGCCGCACTTTACTGGCAGGGTATATCCGGTCTGGGTCAGCACATTGATATGAGCAAGCAGGAGGCCCTGATCTCCATGCAACGGGTGGAGAGCGTCACCTATGCCAACGACGAGGTCGTCATGACCCGTACGGGAAACAAGACCCGCATGCCTGGAGGGGTCCTCCCGTGCAGGGACGGGCACATCGTGGTCATAACACCGGAGGAGCACCAGTGGAATGCGCTTATGAAGCTTATTGGGAATCCGGCGTGGTCCAAAAAGCCCTGGTGCAGGGACCGGGAGGCCCGGGCCCAGCATGCCGATGCCATCAACAAATTATTGATTGAATGGACCACACAGCACACCAAAGAGGAGATATTCCGCAAAGGTCAGGCCCTGAGCTGCCCTGTCTCGCCTACCAGATCTGCCGAGGACCTCATGAACGCGGAACAGTTGAACGTGAGGGGTTTTTTTGCGGAAGTAACCCATCCGTTTTTGGGTCCTTTAAAGATGCCCACCTCCGCATCCCGATTTGCCGAAAGCCCCTGGCTGTTTGAACGTCCGGCCCCGCTTCTCGGCGAATCCAATGAAGAGATCTACGTTGAACGGCTGGGGTATAAAGAAGAAGAACTTGAAATACTCAAGAC
>DAOVUP010000200.1 GCA_030632525.1 Desulfobacteraceae bacterium
AACCTTTCCAACATTTTGAAGGATTTCGTCGCCTGCCAAGTGCCCAAAATTATCATTATATTGCTTAAAATCATCCAGATCGAGAAGGATCAATGCCAGATTATGTTTTTGTCTCTTGGCCCTTGCAATCTCATCGTTGAGACGCGCATAGAAATGTCTCTGATTAAAAAGACCGGTCAACGAATCAGTAATGGATAATCTTTGCAGTTCTTGTCGTATATTTCTCTCGATTATGGCCCTTTTTATCTTGGCCTCCAACTCTTCAATAACAAAAGGCTTGTTGACAAAATCCGTAGCTCCAGTATTGATCACTTCAACGTAGTTAAACTCCCGGGAATACCCGGTCATTGCGATTGAACAGATTTCGGGATGGCTTTTTTTGGTTCGTTTGATCAGTTCGAGCCCGTCAATTCCAGGCATACGAATATCTGTAAGCAAAAAAGTATACGGCTTTTGCGTAAGCATCTCCAGGGCCTCTTCACTGCTAACCGCGGAATCGGCCTTGAAACCAAGGTGCTCTAACATGGCAACAACCGGTTCTCTTACCGATTCTTCGTCATCCACCACAAGGATAAACTCATCGCTATAATTGATGTTTTCTATTTTCATTTCCACACCGCTACAGATTTTAGCTAATTATGATTTTCCCTTTTCATGAATTCATCAAGAATAGAGAGCCATTATTCTAAAACTTCACCCCAGAGCGAGTTGAGAAAAGAATGCTTAATAGTTACTGTATGTAAATTTCCTATTCTGCTGTTATTGCTGTTAAAATTGACCACCTTATGTGACGCTGTTCGTCCGGTTAGCTGCCCTTCCCTCTTACTCGGGCCTTCAACCAATACCTCTAAATGCCTACCCTCAAGAGCTTTGTTTTTCTTGAGTGTTATCTCTTTTTGGAGGTCTTGCAGGATGTTCAATCGCGACGACTTGACAGTTTTGTCGATCTTGCCATCCATCCTCTCTGCAAATGTACCCTTTCTATCGGAATATTTAAAGGAAAAAAGTGAGTCAAACTCCACATCCCTGATAAGATCCAGAGTCAGCTCGAAATCTTCATTTGATTCACCTGGAAAACCTACCATAACATCGCTTGTTATGGCAATATCTGGAATGTTTTTCCTTAATTTGTCAATTAACTCCAAATATTTTTCCCGGGTATAACCCCGTTTCATGAGTTTAAGTATCCGGTTTGACCCTGCCTGAAACGGAAGATGAATATGGTGACAGAGATTCTTGATATAGAGAAAAGAGTGAATAAGATCATCGGAGAGGTCCTTTGGATGTGACGTTGTAAAACGGAGCCTGAGAAGCCCATCCAGTCTGCTCAGCTCATGCAGGAGTGCTGGGAAACTCCATTTTGTTTTCTCTCCCTCCCAGAGGTAGGAATTCACGTTTTGACCGAGCAAGGTTATCTCCCTCATCCCTTCTGAGAGCAAATTCTCTGCCTCTGCTATAATCTCATCTGGGGACCGGGAAATCTCCCGTCCCCTGACATAGGGAACAATACAATAACTGCAGAAGTTATTACACCCCTCCATAATTGCGACGTGACCCGTAATCCTTTTGTGAAAGTATCCCTTGCACGGAGCTGGTTGGGGGGGTGCCAGATCCAGACTGGTAGCTACGAATTTTCCTGAATTTCTGTCGATCTTTTCGAATATCTCTTGAAATCGACCCAATTCCCTTGGTCCAATAACGAGGTCAAGTTGCGGGAACCTTTTCAGCAACTCGGGGCCCTTCAACTGGGCGAGACATCCAACCATGCCAATGGTTAGGTTTGGGTTCCCCTTTTTGATGGAGGACATACGGCCAAGGAAACTATATGCTTTCTGTTCAGGTTTGGCCCTCACGGCGCAGGTATTAATGAGTATGAGGTCAGCATTTTCCGGCGTGTTTACCGAAGAGAAACCCTTATTCACCAAAAATTGAGCCAGATAATCAGAGTCATAATCATTCATCTGGCAGCCCATGGTCTTAATATAGAAATTTCTTGGCAATGATATACCTCTTAAGAGAAGTGCCTAAAATTGTTTTAGGCGTGAGGCACTTTCTCTATTCTCAGCCCTTCCTGATTTTTTAAAGAATCTAACAGTTCAGAGAGTATTTCTTCACATCCAGGTGCAATCGATACCTTAATTAATGCAGTATAGGGATCTAAGGTTGTAACTACAGCCATCCCATCATAGGATTCAAGGGTAAACCTCAGATAACTGATTTCCTTACGATCTACATGAAAGATCTGGGGTTGGATTGTTGATTGAAAAGCCATATGGGCATCCTTCGTTTACCGGTTTACACTTTTTCTAATAAGGCATCTGTTTTTTGCCTAATGCAGGCAGGATGCCGAAACTTGAAATTAGAAATTGGAAATGAGATAATGCATTTACATGCTTCTGTTTTTCCCAATTTCAAGTTTCAAATTTCGAATTTCACTACTTCAATCATCAATCCTCTGTGTTGCCCCGCCCCACATGAGTTTGGTCCTGAGAATATTGAAATAGCTGTGATCAGGAGGCCTGAACAGGTTGATTTTTTCTTTTGATTTATGAATGTGCACCATATCATCGTGATGAAGATCGAATCCTACCTGCCCATCAAAGGTCAAGATAACGGTTCCTTCACTTTCCTTCCCCATCCTTATTTTGATAACAGCGCTATCCGGAACAATGATCGGGCGGTTAGTCAGTGTAAAGGGACATATGGGTGTCAGGATAAGACTCTCTATGGTCGGATACAGTATTGGACCGCCAGCCGATAAATTGTAGGCCGTCGAGCCTGTGGGTGTGGATATTATAAGACCATCGGCCCTGAAAGTAGTGAGAACTTCATCGTCAATGGTGACATCAAGATCTATGATTCTGGCCAAAGTGCTCTTATTTATCACCACATCGTTGAGCACCTGAAACCGGATCAATTCTGCATTCTCCCGTATGACCCTGGTTTCGAGCATCACCCTGCTTTCCACATCGAGGCCACCATTGATCATTGTCTCAACAATGGGATAGATCCGGTTCAACGGTATGCAAGTCAGGAAACCCAAGCCTCCTAAGTTGACCCCCAAAATGGGGACACCATACCGGCCGATGCGGCGCGCTGCTCCCAGAAGAGTTCCGTCTCCCCCCAAAACAATGACCCAGTCGACGTCCTTTGGGATGATTGATGACTCATTATAAGATCCGTTTACAGACCCCTCAGCATTCATCTCCTCTGAAAAAACAGCGATACCCTTTTTCCTGAACCACTTACCTAGCTTTTCTGCTTCTGCCCTTGCTGGATCGTGATGATGTTTATAGATTATTCCCACTGATGAAGAAAACATAGGACCTCTCGACTACTCCTTCACAAAAAGCGGTACAATTTCAAAACGATTTACATCCACCAAACCCCTGTCGGTCAATTTCAATTCCGGGATTACAGGAAGTGCTAAGAAAGAGAGCGCCATAAATGGTTCATCTAATTGACATCCAAGCCTTGTGGCGGCCTCCTTAACGGCCGCTATGGATTTTACAAGAGGTCCCAGGGGTTGAGTAGACATAAGACCTCCTATCTCGAGGGGCACCTTTGCAAGAGTATCTTCACCCCGCACCACGGCAAGCCCACCTCCCATATCTCGGACCACCTCAACCGCCCTGCAGATCTCTTCGTCATTGACCCCGGCGACGATCACGTTATGAGAATCATGGGCCACGGATGAGGCAATTGCACCTTCATTAAGCCCGAAACCATGGACCATGCCAAGTCCGATATTACCGCTGCCTCTGTGTCTCTCCACAACAGAGAGCTTTAGCAGATCAGTTTCAACGTCTGTCTTTACAAATCCGTCTATTGATTCTATTTCTTCATAGCGTATACGGGTTATGATCTGTCCGGGCACCAGTTCTATCACCCGTGCCCTCCCCCCCGGATGAGGAATATGAAAATCCTCAGGGCTTAACCGAGCGATCTTTAACGGTTCATGTTGATCAAGGAGCGAATCTACCGGATTTTTGGGAAAGTCAATCAGCTCTTCATCTTTAACGATTAGCCTGCCATCCTTATACACAGAGCTAACAGCAAAATCATTTAGATCGTCTAAAACCACAATATCCGCGCGATAACCCGTGGCAATAGCGCCTCGCCCTCTGAGACCAAAGTATTG
>DAOVUP010000084.1 GCA_030632525.1 Desulfobacteraceae bacterium
CATAAAAGGCATCAATGTATTCCTGGGCCAGGATCTCGATCTCCTTTCCTGCCTGGCGAGCCCTTTCGATGATCTTATCATCCACATCGGTGAAATTCCGGACATAGGTAACATCTATACCCTTTGCCCGCAGATACCTTGTGAGAATGTCAAACACGATGGTCGATCGTGCATGACCGATATGGCAGAGATCGTACACCGTAACTCCGCAAACATATATGCCGACCCTGCCCTCTTCGAGCGGTTGAAAATTCTCTTTCTTTCGGGTTGCAGTATTATAGAGTCTGAATGTCACTTGTTTATACCTTTTGGGACCTTTGCAGAGTCACTCGGCCTTCACAAGGCTGACTACGGCAAATGCCTCCATACCTTCCCGTTTTCCGCAAAAACCAAGACCCTCACTGGTAGTTGCCTTGACATTAACCTGGGCAACTGATGCCTCTAATACCTGGGCTAATCTTTCCCGCATGTTTGACAGCTGGGGCGCAAGTTTGGGGGCTTGTGCCGTTATGGTTGCATCCAGATTATTCAATCGATACCCGTCACCCTTGACCAGAGCCATTACGGTTCTCAACATGGAGAGGCTGGACACACCCTTGTATCTGGGATCGGTGTCCGGAAAATGCTGCCCTATATCGCCGGCGCCCAAGGCCCCGATTATTGCATCAATAATGGCATGGGTCAGGACATCCGCATCTGAATGCCCTTCAAGACCGAAGGGATAGGTAATCTCTACACCCCCAAGTATCAAAGGACGTCCTTCAACAAGACGATGAACATCATATCCAAAACCGATCCGAAACAAATTTATTCCTTTCTTGCGTGGTGAGATTTATCGCGTTAGAGTGTGCCTTGCATGACTCCACTACTCCATCACTCCATCATTCCAATAACGCCAAGGTGTGACCAAGCAGAACTGAACTGTGAGAAATAATTTCTCAGAAGCAACGTGTAAGAATCTAATGGCAGGTGCTGCAGTTGGTGCTTGAACAGGTGCCGCACCCGGATGACCCTGAAGAGGGTGTATAGCTCTCGCTGCTCTTAAATCCACACACCGACATAAGACGTTTTACCCTGTCTCCTTTGCACTGCGGGCAGGCTATCTCTTCATCTGCCCTGAAAACAAGGGCCTCAAATTCTTCATCGCATTTCGCACATTTATATTCATATATAGGCACTATTTTTTCCTTTCTTATTGCTTTTCGTCCAACCCTTCAATGACCGCAGCCGCTAAAAGCGGAAACATGATCTCATGGTGGCCCGTCAGACTGAATCCCTTTCCCCCATCCATGGTGGGCCGATGAACAACATTGGTCATGGGACGATAATGTTGAATAAAATCCATATTGACTGTTGTGAAATCCTTGACCTCATGACCGAGATTCCTCACAAGACTCAGGGCCTTTAAAAAAACCTCGGGCATAATAACTGCAGAGCCGAGATTGATGAATACCCCACCCTCCAACTCTGAAACAAGACTGGAGAATACCCGAAAATCAAGATGAGAAGTCTTGCCAATGGATGCACCATCCGCGCTTGGATGAAAATGGATGATGTCAGTCCCCATCGCCACATGCACGGTTACCGGGATATCAAGCTCATAGGCCCGTGCCAGCAGGCTGTGCCGGTTAAAGGGGAAATCCTCTCGAATAAGCATGGCCCCCACAGATTCACCTAAACCTAAGTCCTTTTCTGCCCCTTCTGAGATCGCTTCGTTCAGGAATCTCCCCGTCTCTTCGGCCATGCCGAATCGTCCAGCCCCGATTTCCGCGGCCACATCCTCCGAGGTTTTACCTGCCATGGCCAATTCAGCATCATGAATGATACAAGCGCCGTTCATGGCTAATCCCTTGATGATCCCGCGATCTAACAGGTCTATGATGATCGGATTGAGACCCACCTTTATGGCATGGGCTCCCATTGCGAGTATTATGCTCCTGTTTGAGGATGCAGCTCGGACCATACGATCCCGGATTTCGAGGAGATCTTTTCCAGCAAGTATCCGGGGCAACGACTCCAGCCATCGGTTCATTGAGTCTCCGGGTTCCCAGGCTCGGGCAAAATCGTCAAGTTTGACTTTACTCTCCCTCTCTTTAAGGGAATACGATTTTACGGCATCTAACGATATTGGTTTTCTCCCAGTCATGCGAGATCCCATTGATGATGTTCCTGTCCGCAATCCAAAATAATTTGTCCTACTCACTCCCCAAATGCTTCTGAAAAAGGATATAATCGACCAGGTGGCATATAATATGCTCTGCCAGGATATGCGCCTCCTGGACACGGGCAGTTACATCGCTCTTTACAATAAGGGCCATATCAACCGCTGCTGACAGCTTTCCGCCCTTGTTACCCAGCATCCCGACTGTGTACAGCCCCTGCTTGTTGGCAACTTCCACAGCAGAGAGGACATTTTTCGAGTTGCCACTCGTGCTTAAGGCTAAGAGAACATCCCCTTCTATTCCGAGGGCCTTCACCTGCTTTGAAAAGACATCCTCAAAAGAATAATCATTCCCAATACTGGTAATCACTGAGGTATCGGTTGTCAAAGCCATTGCAGGGAGAGGGGGACGTTCAAGCTGAAAACGATTCACAAATTCCGCTGCCATATGCTGGGCGTCGGCAGCGCTCCCTCCGTTTCCGCAGATGAGGAGTTTTCGATCTCCCAGGAACGCCGAGGCGATCTTTTCAGCAACCATACCGATCTTCGATGAATTCTCACTAATAAACTCATCATTGATTTCAAGGCTGCTTGCTAAGATCTTTTTAATGATATTTTCCAACTTACATTCTCCCTTCTAATGATTCTGCAACGGCGAGGTCCTTGATGGCCCGGGCCACTATCTCGAATTCCCTTTCCTGGATGGTCCTGACATCGAACACAACTCTGTCTCTTTCGAGTCTCGTAATCAAAGGAGGGGCATAGGCCCTGAACCAGAACTCCATTTGCTGTGAGGAAAGTTTTCCGGGAATTAGGCACAATATCCTGCTCTTTAATTCCTGAAGCGGGAGGGCACCCCCTCCTACTTTTGAGGAACCATCAATCAGCTCAATGGAAAAGTTATTGCTTTTTGTGTTACTCACCAGCTTGTGCAGGCGATCGGCCTTTTCCCTTAGGGAATCGTAGGAGTGACATATCATTGCCAGGGTTGGAATTTCTTTCATGGCAAGACGTTGGTCCCTGTAAAGCCTGAGAGTCTCCTCTAAGGCCACAAGAGTCAATTTGTCAATCCTGAGGGCCCTGTTGAGCTGGTTTCTCCTGATGGCTTGAACCAGATCCCTCCGGCCTAGGATAATTCCGGCCTGTGGGCCTCCCAGCAGTTTATCGCCGCTGAAAGTGACAAGATCTGCCCCCAGGGCCAATGATTCCTGAACAGTTGGCTCCTTTATTAGACCAAAATTTGAGAGATCAACAAGACATCCGCTCCCGAGGTCCTCCATTACAGGGATTCCGTGCCGTTCTCCCAATTTGACGAGTTCCGGCATAGGTACCTCTTCAGTAAAGCCCACCACTTGAAAATTACTGGTATGGACCTTCAACAGGAGGGCGGTCTGGGGACCGATTACTTCCTCATAATCTTTCAAATGAGTCTTGTTGGTGGCACCCACTTCCACCATTTTAGCACCGCTCTTACGCATAACATCCGGTATGCGAAAGGAACCGCCGATCTCAACCAACTGACCCCGCGACACTACCACCTCGCGATCTTTGGCCAAAGTCTCAAGGGCAATGAGCACAGCGGCGGCATTGTTATTGACCACCATGGCTGCCTCTGCCGAGGTCAACTCCTTGAGGATCTCCTCCACATGCACATATCTGCTTCCCCGCGTGCCATTGTCCAGGTCATACTCAAGATTGCTGTAGCCGCCGGCTATGGAGTTGAACCTTTCAAGCGCCTTTTCAGGCAAGATGGATCTCCCCAAATTGGTGTGCACCACCACCCCAGTAGCATTGATTACATTCCTCAGACTCGGCATGGATATCAGCTCCAGCCTTTCCAATACTCGTAACGAGACCGATTCAGCCTCAAATTCGGGCCCTGGTTCGACAATACTCCCCTCTCGAATATCTGCCCTAAAACCGTCGAGGACCAGATTAATCGCCTTCAGCACAAGTCCTTTTGGATGAGATACCAGAGCCTTTTCAATTACAGGATTTGCCAATAGTTGGTCCACAGCGGGCAATTTTCTGAACAAAATCTGTTTGTCGGCTGCCATGACTCGATCACTCCTTTGAAAGAGGTTTCAGCACCCCTGTTCCTGATCCTATGGAAACAAGGATTTTAGCCAGGATATTCTTTCTCTGAAACAAGGTGTCGAGACCTTTGCAAAACACCCCCTTTCGCCCAATCTCTGCGTTGCGTTCAGATTTTAATCCTCGAAATATCTAATATATTACTGTGGTTAAAATCCTCACGTGCCTTGATCTTGAACGAAATTGAGCATTTTTCAAAGGTCTCGTATCCATAATATAGGGAAGTTTTTGCGAAGCGTCAAATATTTAGTGTCCGAACGAAAATTAGGATTTTTCATTCAGATCAAGCCTCCGGTCTGGAGGGCCTACGCCCCGGAAGGGAAGACGATCTCGCCGATGGCGGGATTGACCGCAGGACTACATTGAGTATTTCGACGATTAGTCCCGCCGGCGGGATTGAGTCTGACGTCCCGCCACGGGAGGCGAAAAAGACAGTTTTCTTTCAGACACTATTTAGTAGCCGCTCATGGGCTCAAGTGATAACATCAAATCACAAGTTACTTGTTTTTCGGCTTAATCCTCTTTAGAAATTCCCAAACGGGCAATGCTACCAATCCACCAATAGCCCCAGAAAGGTAACTGGGCATTACCATGTCAAATGAGGACCGCCAAATGACACCTGCGATAAAGCTAACAACTACCATTGAAATAATGGTTATGAGAAATCGTTTCCAGAAAGACATGTTAACCTCCTAATGATCCGCCATGTTCAAACCCAACAGTTGAAAGGTAATTAAGGTGGCAGTCTTTTCCCTGTCCCTGTTTCTAACGGGGTCGATTTAGAAGTTGTAGTTTAGAAATTGAACACCTTCGCTTCGGCTGCGAGATCGATTAGATGGGGTGCTCCATCGAGCGCCATGTTAGAAAAAAACTTTGCCTCGTCAACCTGACGAGTCTCCGCACAAGGCGGTCAGACTCCAATGGAGACCTCGTTTTCTTCTAAATAGGGGAAGTAGTCGTTTGGACAATCTCCGGTATCGCTCTTAGCGTCAAAATCACGTGTAGAATCCGCCCACAAGACGCCATCGTCGATGAAAAATATATTAACTGTATGATTTTTTGAGTGCGTAATCTTGGCGAATTGAAAACACCTCGTGGCTGCATTCACATCTTGTTTACTTAGAACAAACACAAAATTTGCCATAACGGATCTCCTTTCTTTCGTAAAGAATCGACACTTTTCTTCTCCTCAGCCTCCGACGTCCGGATAACGATCCTTTCATTCAAGCAAGACCATGGAATACCAGGCAGGAAGAAGCTGACCCTCCTTGTCAAATTCCACTTTGAATCCTAAGGGTTCCAATGTTTTGCCGATATCCATACCATATGCATCCATGGTCGGGCGGGCAAGATGGGGATGGAGGCAGGGGTCTGGATAGGCACATTCTTCACACTTAACACAGAGGGCCAGGGCAAAGGCAAACGTACAGCCATAGTTTAGCATAGCCTCTTTTTCTATGGTTAGGGCTGCTTCCTGTCCCACTTTAGGATCGGTTGTCTTCAGTACAATTGCCTTTTCATATTTTTCAAAGCCCTCCATAAACATCTCCGGGGAAATGCCCAAATGGGGCGGACAGGTCCAGAATCTTCCCCATCGATTGCATCCAAAGCGGCATTTGAGGTGGGAACGAGGGTCAAAAACAATCTCGCTGGTATCCATCAATTTTGCCTCTCCTGCGCCTAATTCAACACTTTTATCAATCAGGATTTGATATTTTTCATCCATAAATAAACCTCGCTGCAATTAAGAGTGATACGCCCGTAAAAAGTCTCCAAGGTTGTCACTCCCGCCACAGGGTTGATTTCCCTGGATTCCCGCGTTCGCGGAAATGACGAAAACGGGTTATTTCCGACTTTTTACGAGTTTGTCAACTATAGTTGTATGAAAGGCAGTTTTTTTGTACCCCTTTTAACTCCTGAATATATTATACTGTTAGCCTTTTGTAAATAGCAGGCAGCATGGTGGGTAGCAATTCTACCTTGGGAAGGATGATGCTCTGGGTCTGAGGGGAAATCCTCCTGAGGTAGTCAGCCCCCTTCTTGTCTGATGTAATTATGAAGGGATGGATTCTTTGTCTTCTGGCCTCCTGAATCGCTTTCTTGGTGTCCGCAATGGCATAGTCCAGATTTCCATATTCCAGATCGTAAGGCCTTCCATCAGTGAGGATCACCATAAGTTTAACAGTGGCCTGAATCCCCTCTAATTTGTATATCCCGTGGCGAATCACGGCGCCCAACCGGGTAAGATCTTTGGGCTCCAGGTTCCCTAAACGGTGTTGGGCCTCCTCTCCGTATGGTTCACCAAAGTCCTTGATAGTGAACAGATCTACCCTGAATCTGCCGTCGGAACTGAAACCCAAGATAGCATAGGGATCTCCCAAGGAATCAAGAGCCTCTGCCATAAGAGCCATTGCCTCCTTCTGGATATCAATTACTCTCCGGCCATTCACCTTCTCCTCAGTTGAACCGCTCATATCCAGGAGGAACAGGACGGCAACGTCCCGGATCCTCTTGTCACGGCGGATATAAACGTTCTCAGATAAAAAAG
>DAOVUP010000223.1 GCA_030632525.1 Desulfobacteraceae bacterium
GATGTGATCAAGAGGCCTCTTTGCTCCGCGGCACGCATAAGAGGAGCAAGGTCCGTGGGCTTTTCACCTTCTATAATGAATGGTTCGTCATATTCCCGCCTTGTGGCCAATCGGGAGCCCTCTTTATCGAGCCCTGTAAGGCGCGAAATCTCTTTATCCCCCATATCTGAAAAGCCTTTCATATTCCACCCTAATTCATTGCGGATTTCCTGAAACGCTTTTATCAAACGATGGTAAGAAACTCCAAGAGATAATTTCCATAGGCCTTTTTCTCTACAGGTCGAAAACCCTGTAGCATCCCCAGAAGAAAAGCCGGGGATATCAGCACCGGAGAATCCATAAGATGGGTCTTTTGAGGGCTCTAAGGGGAAAAAAATACCTCCCCCGTTCTCAGAGATAAAGGGCGCAGAAAGCGACAGCCTGCGGCGGAGAACATCCATTTCGGCCCTGGTCTTGCTGGAGACAAGGATTACGGGCACGTCTCTTGTTCTGCATAGTTCGAGTGCTGGAGTGGCCTCTTCCCATTCATAAGTATTATGATCCAGCAGAGTACCGTCTAAATCGCTAAAAACAAGAAAAAATGGGGGGCTCATTGCCACATTGCGCGATTCCAGCGTCATGAAAATCGTCTTTTTTCCATTTCAACTACTTCAATCAAATCATAGAAAATCCGGGGCAACTTGTTGGATACCCTCT
The DNA here is from genome assembly GCA_030632525.1 of Desulfobacteraceae bacterium. Classification (GTDB taxonomy): domain Bacteria; phylum Desulfobacterota; class DSM-4660; order Desulfatiglandales; family Desulfatiglandaceae; genus Desulfacyla. Next base: position 697 of record DAOVUP010000223.1, read on the forward strand.
CCCATGAGACGGTCTGGGGTGTTTCGAATAGCTTCTGCTCTAGGTTCCGTTCAACCTCAAGGATAGTTTCAGCTAGCCCGTTCTCCATGAAGGGCTTAAACTCAGGATGGGAGTTGACAAACCGCAAGAACTTTTCTGTCATCCTGTATGGAGAAGTAAGTATTTCACCGGCCTCGAGAATGGAATTTCTGAAGACCTCTTTGACTAAGTATTCCTCCCCGTCCCTATCGTAGTCTAAATTGCTGAAACCTGACTCATCCGAGTATTTCTTTACCTGTTCCTCAGCTACGGCCTGGTAGATAACGGTCAGGTCTCTAAAAAACGTGTCAGAGATCTCAAGTCCCTCTTCTATGATAAGGGCATTCATCAACGTTGTAACAATATCGATAGCCATCCGGTTGAGACCTTTAGAGCGATCTTCCGGTGAGGCATTCTGATGCTTGTGGTCAAAGGGCTCTTTAGAAAACATGACCTGTGCAGAAGACGAGGCCTTGCGGTAAACTTCAATAAGGGTGAATATCTCCACACCCCAGTTGGTCGCAAAACGCATCCTTTTTAAGAGGTCCACGTGAAATGCCACTTCTCCTGAAAGCTGATAGTTAAAGCCTAAGAGAAATTGTATCAGATTCAACATCTTTTGATCTTTGTTTTCGGTGAATTTTCTTTTGAGCGCAAGGAGAAGTGGATCAAGGAGGAGTCGTTTTACCCGGCCATATAGTTTATTATCCTTGATGCGGGAGTAGTACGCCTTTGAGAAATCGTAGTTCAGGACGACAACTGGATAAAAGAGTCGGTCTAATTGAATTCGTTTAAAAGTCCGGATATCTGCATCGATCAAACCTATGGATCCAGCGCCTAATGCAATTGCGATCCCGAAACTCAGGAACATATTCCTCCCTTTGCCAGGCTCGCTCATATTGAATCCCGCTTCGTTGAGTGTATCATATATACCACTGAAACCTGGGCCGTCGTTCCATTGAATCAGGTGGTTTTTTATGTTTGATTCCCTTATCAGATCCCTCAACACGAAGGCTTCTTGATCACTGGCTTTATCCAGGCCAAAGATAATGGTTGAAACATAGGTTATATCCCTTAACTGCCTGAGTATGTTCCTGAATATTGGAAGATTTGCAGGGTCGGTATATTCACTGGCCAGCAACGGGATAACCAAAACCGTCTTTCTCCACTTGGAGTGGAGTCTAAGCTGGGACTTCAGGTGCTTCCGGTCTTTGCGGAGGATGCGAAACGAGGTTATCTGACTGCTATTTTGTGAAAAATCAGAGATGGCCTTACTCCTGTCATCGGGGATTTGGACTTGAATATATCCAAAAATCTACCTTTACGTTTTGGGCTGAGCAGTTACAAAATATGAGAAACAGCTCTGTTTGTCAACACTACTTAAAAACTTCCTTCCTCCATCCATACTTAACCTGTGCTTTTCAGTTGAACGGCGACTACATTGCTGGTATAGGATTGGGACTTTGGGCAGAGGAGGTAGAAATGATTCCATCGATCCGGGAATGCTTTCATCTTATGGATAAATACCATATGCTTGAAAATATAAAGGCCCATTCAGTGGTGGTAGCGAGGGTGACCTGTCTGATAGCCCAAGCCCTCCGGGAGGCCGAATTTGACATATCGGTTGAAATGGCCATTGCTGCGGCCCTCATGCACGACATCGGCAAAACGGCTTCTCTGAAATCGGGCCAGGACCATTCTGAAATAGGGAGACAGATCTGTTTGAAAAACCATCTCAACGAAATTGCCCCCATTGTTGCGGAGCATGTCAGGTTAAAAAACTACACCCTGAACGGCGACTTCTCAGAGAAAGAGATCGTCTATTACGCCGACAAGCGGGTAAAGCATGATAAAATTGTGAATTTAGATGAACGTCTCGCCTATATCATCGGGCGATATGGCAGAAACCGGAAGGACCTATCCAAGGCAATTGAAAGGAATTTTTCGCTTTGTGAGCAGGTCGAAGAAAGGCTGTTTGAAAAGTTGAAATTCAGCCCCAAATCGTTGTCTTATATGGCGGAAAACCAAAACAAAATGTGTGACAGGAGGCTGAATTCCAATGCCTAAGCGATCTTAGTCTTTATCCGGACTCTCCTTTTCCTCTTTTTTCTCTTTTTTCTTCTTTTTCTTCTGCTGTCGCTTGCTATCGGCAGGCTGGTCTTTGGATGTTTTCCCTTTCTTACCCTTCTCTTTTTTAGGGACTGCTAACTTCTCAGCCTTGATCTTAGCCATCTTCTCTAATCTCTTTTCTTTTTCTTCAATTGCCCTCAGCCTTTTGTCGGTTTCTCTCATCTTGGCGCGCAACTGCCTAACAGTGGTATCTTTGGAAATCTTCTCAGACCCGGCTCCCTTGTCAGCCAACAGGGACAGCCGCTGGTTTAACTTCTTCTCCCAATGGACCTTTTGCTCTAATCTTGCTGCTTTTTCTTTTGATGCCATTATATTATCCTCTCTTTCTTCTTGCTCATAGTCGTTCCCCGGGCTATTCAATTTCCTGATCGGGGATATGGAAAAAACGCATTATAGCGTCAGATGTTTATTTATCAAGAAATAGAATAATAGTAAAGAGACAGTTTTTCTTATTTCTAACGTGAGCCCTTAACCCTGCCAGAGATTACGCACCAAGTATTTTGGAAATTGGAAAGCAGGCCCTCATTCCATGTGATAATATCCCTTCACGCAACTGCTCTCTCCGGCCTGTCCTCAGCTATCTTCTCCCTTGGCCAGCCGGATTTCCAGGGGGCCACCGCTGGTATCAAAGTGTACATCGCGTTGCGCGAAAGGGATTTCGATGCCCGCTTTGTTGAATACCTTGAAGATCTCGTGTCTGATTAGGGTTGCAACTTTCACGCGGTTAGAATAGATCAAGAAAACCTGCAATTTAAAAACCAATGATTTAATGTCAAATACATCGAAGACAACTCTCGTAGCTATGATATACATTACATGGATA